>JAMIQD010000044.1:0-3352 GCA_035914755.1 Pseudobdellovibrionaceae bacterium
CCGCCAATCAGAGGCAAAGACCCAGTTGTCGTCTTTGTACACTGCAGAGAAGGCTTTCTTTGCGGAGTATACTGCGTATGACCCACGGTTTTTGGCGGTTGGATATTCTCCAGAAGGTAAGCTTCGATATAATGTTGGCTTTTTGAATGCGACCTTCACTGCCGGCGCTGCAAATGGATATAACCTTGTCCCAGCAGCGAACAGAGCGGCCGTCGGATATTGTGGCGCACTTGGCGTGTACGCAAATGGATGCTCAATGCTTAATGGCGCAACAGGTGCGGCACCTCCTGCACTCAATGCAAGCGATGTAGCTACATCAAGTACATTCACCGCAAATGCAGTGGCTTTTATTCATCAGGCTTCTGCGGTTGCAGACTCTTGGACTATAAATCAGCAAAAAGACATGCAAAATACTGTGAACGGAATACCATAGGTCTGAGATGTTCGGTCAAACTCGAAACCCAAGCTTCGTTTTGCTTGGGTTTTTTTCATTTTTCTTAGTCTTATATTCGCAAATTTATGCGGGTAAAGGTCTTCTTGAGCGGCCCCGTGATCTTTTGTCTCCTCCGTTAGGAGTTGAGCATTTCACTTTTGGTCATAGCGATGTGATGGCGGATGTTTTTTGGATACGCTCTATCCAAGATTTCGATTATTGCGATCAGCAAATCGCTAAAAATCTATGCATTGGCAAGGGCTGGCTATTTCGAATGCTGGATACTGTTACGACTTTGTCTCCGAAATTCCGTATGCCTTATGCCACAGGAGCCGTGGCTCTGAGTGTTTTAGTATCGGATATCGAGGGGGCGGCTCGTATTTTTGACAAGGGAGTAATAAATTTTCCGAATGACTGGCCTATTCTTTATCGTGCTGCTTATCACTACCTTTATGAGGTTAAAGACAAAAAAAAGGCAGCAGAGTTATTTAATAGGGCCGGGCGCAATGGGGCTCCTGCCTGGGTGTTTTCTCTCGCGGGAGGCTTGTATAACGAGATAGACGAAAGGGTCGCAGCTGAGGCTATCTTGCAAGAGATGATAAAAACCGAAGTCGATGCGGCCATTATCAAGCGCCTTGAGGAGAAGCTGAATAATCTTCGCGCAAACTACTCTGTCCCTCCAGAGGCCCCCTCGAAAAAAACACAACAATAGCCATAACCATTTTGAGATACTATGCACGACGCTATAATAATCGATCTTATTAAGGCGCTGTTAGCCGAACGCGAACACTCTAGCCCTTCCTAAATCCATCAACACTCCGCATTGCCAAAAGGAAGGCCGTACCTTGGCTTGACTCCCCCGAAAAAAGCTTCATATTCGCTGGATACGAAATTGCAGAGGGTTGATATGGCGAGTCAGAGGGACTATTACGAGATTTTGGGCGTGGCAAAAGAGGCCGACGCAGACACAATAAAAAAGGCCTACCGCAAGTTGGCGATGCAGTTTCATCCCGATAAAAATCCAGGAAATCCTGAGGCAGAAGAAAAATTCAAAGAGGCCGCAGCAGCCTATGAGGTCTTAAGTGATGCGCAAAAGCGAGGGCAATATGATCGCTTTGGTCATGCGGCTTTTGCTGGTGGCATGGGCGGTCGCGGCGGCGCCGGCTATCAGGACGTAGAAGATATTTTTGCAAATTTTGGCGATATTTTTGGAGATTTTTTTGGCGGCGGCGGTCAAGGTCAGAGGCGGCGTTCTCGCAATGAACCTCGCCGAGGCGCAGATCTTCGTTATGTAACCGAAATATCGCTTAAAGAAGTGCTCTCAGGGCTTGAAAAAGATATTGAGTTTGATACCGACGAGGCGTGTGGCGAATGCAAGGGCTCCGGCGCCGAAAAAGGAGCCAGCCCCGTGAGTTGCCCAACTTGTGGTGGCTCGGGGCAAGTGGTCCGTTCTCAGGGGTTTTTCAGCGTGGCCTCGACTTGCCCCACCTGTCGCGGCGAGGGTGTGATGATCAAGAACCCCTGCAAGTCCTGTAAAGGGAAGGGGCGACTTCCAGAGCATCGCAAAATCCGTATCAATATTCCTCCTGGAGTGGATACAGGCACAAGACTGCGTATCAGCGGCGAGGGTGAGGGTGGTTATAACGGTGGTCAGGCGGGCGATCTCTACGTCGAAATTCGTGTCAAAGATCACCCTCGTTTTGAGCGAGACGAAGCCGATCTTCATGTGCGAGTAAAGGTCCCTTACCTGCAGCTTCTTCTCGGTGCTGAGATTCCAATTGAGACCTTGAGCGGAGAAGAAGTTTTAGAAGTTCCCAAGGGAACCGCGAATGGCAAAACTCTCAAAATGTCTGGCCACGGATTGCCCTCTTTGCGTGGGCAACGCCGTGGTGATTTGTTCTGCCTTTTAGAGGTGGAGTTTCCAGAAAAAATCTCAAAAGAAGAAGAAAAACTCTTACGCGAACTGGCAAAATTAAAGGGTGTCGAAGTAAAAGGCGATGGTGGCGGCCTTTTTAACCGAAAAAAATGACCAGGTTACCTTGACGGGATTGAATTGGGCATCATGTTTAAGTTGTTAAATGAATTAGTTAGTTAAAGGAGTATGGAATGGGAAAAATTATCGGTATTGACTTAGGTACGACAAATTCGTGTGTGTCTATCATGGAGGGCGGCGAGCCAAAGGTCCTTGTGAATGAAGAAGGTGCGCGCACAACTCCTTCAGTTGTGGCGTTTACAAAAGACGGGGAGCGCTTGGTTGGCCAGATCGCGAAACGTCAGGCGGTGACAAATCCGGAGAATACAATTTACTCTGCAAAACGTTTTATTGGACGCCGTTTTGAAGAAATTCAAGAAGAGATTAAGCTTGTTCCTTACACAGTGGTAGCAAAAGGCAACGACTGTGCCTTCAAGTTAAACAACGGCAAGAATGCTTCTCCAGAAGAAATCGGTGCTGCTGTCTTAGCTAAGCTTAAAAAAGTTGCTGAGGATTACTTGGGTGAGCCTGTAACAGAAGCTGTGATCACGGTCCCCGCGTACTTCAACGACTCTCAGCGACAAGCAACGAAAGATGCGGGACGCATCGCGGGTCTCGAAGTAAAACGCATTATCAATGAGCCAACGGCGGCGGCCCTCGCTTACGGTCTTGATAAGAAAAAAGATGAAAAAATTGTTATCTACGACTTCGGGGGCGGAACTTTCGACGTTTCTGTTCTTGAAGTTGGAGACGGAGTGGTCGAAGTTCGCTCAACGAACGGAGACACTCATCTTGGTGGCGATAACTTTGACATCTTGATCTTAGAGTGGCTCATCGCTGAATTCAAAAAAGATCAGGGCATTGATTTGAAAAATGATAAAATGGCCCTTCAGCGTCTGAAAGAGGCGGCAGAGAAAGCGAAAATCGAACTCTCTTCGGCTCAGGAC
>JAMIQD010000045.1:0-13294 GCA_035914755.1 Pseudobdellovibrionaceae bacterium
TCTATGACAAAGAAGTGATATAGATTTTGTTTTTTCGCTTTTTTGTTATATACAGCCTTATAGGACTCTTCCAGTTGGTCATTCATTTTTAAAAAGCAACAAGTAGAAGGATTTCCCTTTACGAGATCATGAGTTTGTCCCGTCTCCTCAACGACTTTTTCAAACAGAAGAATATCAGTGTAGAATGGCTCAACCTCAAGTGTTGCGGCCATGACAATTCCGTCTAGTCTGAGTATGTGTCTGCAGTATATATACATTAGCTTTGCAAGTGGCAAAAAAAGCATCCCTTTACGTCGACGATGTCCTTTCTTAATTGTAAGAGATGATATTTCGGCTATGACATTTCCGTTGTTTCTGTATCGATCAATATTCCAAGTGCTGTCCACCGGAAGTTTTATCGCACTGTCTTGAATAATAGAGAGTGTCCCGACAACTTCTTGACCAATTTTTGCAATCAAATGAACAGTGCTTGGTAACGCATGATAACTGCTGAACCGTAATTTTGCTTCATTTGCGTCCATATCATCAAGCTCAACATAACTATCATGGACAATGTTCAGCGCCTGTGTGATTTCATCTTCTGTCTCAGCTTGTTTGAAAATTAAATTTTCGGGTAAATCATAATCAACTTCAAATTTCGAGCGAATAAAGGGGGCCCTTATAGAGGCCGGAAGATACTTCAGATAGGTCCAAAATAGTCGACTGACCGGTCGCGTGCTCTTTTTTTGCATAGAATTAAGCCCCACCTAGACTATCGTCTTATCGGCTTTAATCTTATCTTCTTGATAGAAATATTAGTTGAATTCTGTCGAACATTTTTTACGAAATAACATCGTCAGGGCGTTTCAAAATGAGGCACTCGCTAATTGTGGGCCGTCTGAATATATTCAACAAGCTCTGAAATTTCGCAAGGGACACAGCCCACTTTGCCTACCACTACCCCTGCCGCGAAATTCGCAAGTGAGCATGAGGTCGCTATTGGCAGGTTCGCGGCGACTCCGAGGGCGATTGCCGCGATAACGGTATCACCGGCGCCGGTCACGTCAAAAACTTTGCGTGCAAAGGTTGGGACCTCGCTGATTTCGCTCCCCGAAAAGATCGTCATGCCGTCTTTCCCCCTGGTCAAAACAACTTGTTTAGCCCCAGTTTTTTTCTGAAGTGCGCGGCCGGCCTCGATCACCTTATTGGGGTTGTCCCGCAAGTCATCAAAGTTCAGGCCGGCGATAGCAACCGCCTCGTCATAATTCGGCTTAATTAAATCAACGCCTTGGTAAAATTCTCCGGGGTTTGAGCGGTGTGGATCAACCAAAAGTTTTTTATGATGGCGTTTGCAGATCTCGGTTACCTTCTCCACCATGTTTTGCGAGATGACTCCCTTGGCATAATCCTGAAGGATAACAACGTCCGAATCGGCCACCACCTCTTGCACTCTTTGTAGAACTTTGGCCTCGGTTTCTGGAGACAAGTACTTCTTCATTTCATAATCGACCCGAACCAGTTGATGAAAACCCTTGCCGGCAATAATGCGCACTTTACGCGTCGTCGGACGACGCTCAGATTGAATCATATAATCCCAAGACACCTTCGCTTTTTGACAAAGGTCTTTGAGATTACCAGCCCCCGTATCATTGCCAACAACACCGACGAGCATTGCTTTTCCGCCCAAACTTGCGACATTTTGTGCGACATTGGCGGCAAGTCCAAGGCGCATGTCCTCTTCGATCACCTCTACAACCGGAACTGGGGCCTCGGGACTAATCCGCCGAACATCTCCCATCACATATTCATCAACACCGACATCGCCAATAATAAGGATTTTTTTACCGCTAAAAGCTGAAATCGTATTAATTAAGTTCTGGCGCTGTTCAGGTCCAATATTCACGGGGACTCTCCCTTGTAGAAATTTCAGTTCTAAACCACTCCCCCAAAGGTAAGCCATATTTTTTTAGAAGGCACTGTGTTAAAAGAGGCTATGCAGAAGCGCGGACACTCACAATACCAAAATTTAATTTACGAACCGAACTCTATTACGCCTAAGCAAAAGGCGCAAATTTTGGATTACCTTTCGACTCTGCACCCGATCTGGGAAATGCGCTATTCAAAAAACAATCCGCCCCCTGCAGATCAACAGCAGCGGCGCCTTCTCCGTCCTGTTTATTGGCTCGGCAATTGGCAGTTTGCCTGCCTCAATTACTATCATCCCCCCAAGGGGATCTACCATCGCTGCGTCAGTGCCGAACCCTACCCCGAGGTCCTCAGCGACCTAGTCGATAATATCGAAGGCTTAGTTAAAGAAAAGTTTGACCCAAAAGATATCCCTCGTGGTTGGAATCTAAACACCTGCTTAATTAACTTTTATGGGGATCAAATCACCCCTGAAGGCCGACGCATTGACTGCGCCCGTGTCGGAGAGCATAAAGATTTTGAGCCGGGCCCCGTGGCCTCGATTTCCTTTGGAGATCGCGCCCTCTTTCAGTTTGTTGAAAGTCGCGGAACCCAAAGCCAAAGCCATGTCATCCTGCAACAGTGGCTCGAGGACAGTTCCTTGCAAATTTTTGGTGGAGAAAAGTTTAAAAAAAAGCTCTTTCACCGTGTTCAACGAGTAGAAAAAAAAGGCAACCCTGGCTTTCGACTCAATGTCAGTGAGTTTGAAACTCGAAGAATTAACTTTACCTTTCGCTACGTACCGGATGAGCATATCCAGCCGTTTTTTAAGCTCCCGACCTCGGCTCAAGAAGACACCCTCGAATATATGGAGAGGCTGGCGCAACACTCTCCCTTTTTCAAAAAACACATCCAACTCGTAAAATCTTAATAACGCTCCCTGGTGAAGCCAGACTTTCGCAGAGTTGTTGAATTTCGCGGCAAGAACCAGCGAGTCAAATCGTTTTATTGTTAGACTCGGAGTTTTTACTTCACTAGGATGAACTTCGTGTAATTTTAAGGAGTTAGACGTATATGGAAATTCACAAATCGGAAGCACACTTAGATGGCCCGTTGTTCAAAAATGCTCTTCAAACAATTGAAGAAGCCGCAAAATTAATTAACTGTGACCCCAATGTTCTCGAGAGACTCAAAAGACCGCGCCGCTGTCTCACAGTCAGTGTTCCCGTCCGCATGGATGATTACTCAGTAAAAGTATTCACTGGCTACCGCGTACAATACAACGCAACCCTAGGCCCCTTCAAGGGCGGCATCCGCTACCACCAAAATGTCGATCTTCCGGAAGTGGTCGGACTTGCAGCTCTGATGACCTTTAAAAACTCAGTTCTTGGTTTGCCTCTAGGTGGAGCCAAGGGAGGAGTTTGTGTTGATCCAAACACAATTTCTCGCACTGAAAAACAAAACCTCACCAGACGATACGCTTCGGAGATTGCTTCTTTTGTCGGGCCGACGAAAGACATCCCAGCCCCCGATGTCGGAACTGACCCACAAACAATGGCTTGGTTTATGGACACTTATTCGCAAGAGCAAGGTGGCTACGCCCAGCCGGGAGTTGTAACGGGTAAGCCCGTTGAAATTGGCGGCTCACTCGGTCGCAACCACGCAACAGGACTCGGCGTTGTTTATATCGCTGAAAAATCTTTTGAAAAAATCGGCATTAAGATGGCTGGTTCGACAGTTGCGATTCAAGGATTCGGAAATGTGGGCTCCTTCGCTGCTCTCTTCTCGCATCAACGAGGAGCAAAAGTTGTTGCCGTGAGCGACGTCAGTGGCGCCATTTTTAATGGAGATGGCTTAAACATTCCAGAGCTGATCGAATACATCAAAACCAACAAAGTTTTGAAGGGTTATCCAAAAGCTTCTGCGATTACCAACGAAGATCTTTTGACCTTAAAGGTCGACGGTCTATTCCCCTGCGCTCTTGAGGGACAAATCGATACTCATAATGCCGAAAATATTAAAGCTAAAGTAATTGTCGAGGGCGCCAATGGTCCGGTGTCTGTAGCTGCGACAAAGATCCTTCACAAAAAAGGTGTCTTTATTGCTCCGGACGTAATCGCCAATGGTGGCGGCGTGATCGTTTCTTACTTTGAGTGGGTTCAAGATATTATGTCTCTCTTCTGGGATGAAGAAGAGGTCAATAATCGTTTAAAGACGATTATTGTTCGAGCTTTTGATATTGGCTTTAAATTCCATCAAGAAAAAAATGTTGATATGAGATCCGCGGCCATGGCCGTTTCTGTACAACGTCTTGAAAAGGCCATGTTGCTCAGAGGACTCTATCCACGATAACAAATGAATGATTCTGAATATGCTTGTTAAACCTTGGTTATTACTACCACCCAAATGGGCCCACGAACTGGGCCCATTTGGTTTAAAAATCTACTCTCTTTTTCAATCGGCTCCGACGCCCGCCTGGAACAGTTTTGTCTGGAAAAACCTCGTCTTCAAAAACAGATTGGGCCTTGCTGGCGGCGTTGATAAAAATGCCGAAAACCTCACTGAGTGGTGGAAAATGGGCGCTGGTTTCGTCGAAATCGGAACCGTGACCCCTCGCCCGCAAAAGTGCAATTCCGGAAAAATCATGGACAGGGACTCAAATCAAAAAGCCCTTTGGAATAAAATGGGCTTCCCCAGCGAGGGCGCAGACGAGGTCTTCTACAACTTGCGCTCCTACGGAGATACGAAGACCACTCCGGTCTTTATAAACATCGGAAAAAATCGAGAAACTCCGAACGAGAATGCCGCAGAGGACTACGTCTTTTTGATTGAACGCCTCCGAGATCAAGCGGATGCCTTTGTCGTTAACATCAGTAGCCCAAACACAAAAGGACTCAGAGACTTGCAAAACAAACAAGCTCTCACTCGCTTGCTTGAGCCCATCCTAACCACCGCGCAAAAGTCCAACCCTAAACCCGTTCTGTTAAAACTAAGCCCTGATCTCGATGATGACAGTCTTGAAGAATCGCTCTCTACAGCCGTCGAACTCGGTATCGATGGCTTTGTCTTAACAAACACCACCTTAGCAAGACCGAATAATATCCGCTTTCCGACCGAGGGGGGGCTCTCGGGACTCCCTCTGAAGAACCAGTCCTGTGAAATCTTGCGAAAGAGCCTTAAAATTCTTGGCGCTCGACGCCAAGGTAAATTGATTGTCAGTGTCGGCGGAGTGATGAGCCCTGAAGATGTCTTTGAAAGGTTGCAAATGGGCGCAGATCTTGTTGAAATTTACTCAGCTCTCATTTTTGAGGGGCCCGGATTTTTCAGAGATGTTGCAAGCAGGTATCATGGAAGACGCTGACAAAAAACCACGCAAATCAAAAATCCGAAAAGGACACTGGATCCCCGTGGTGGCCGGCTTTTTAAAAAAAGAGGGTAAGATTCTTGTCGGACAACGCCCAGAAAACAACTCTCTCCCGGGACAATGGGAGTTTCCAGGCGGAAAAATTGAGTCCGGAGAAACCCCCGAACAAGCCTTGAAACGAGAACTGCAAGAAGAGCTCGGGATTGAAGCCGAGGTCGGAGACCTTAAACTCGCCTGTACACACTCTTATGGCGATGTTGGAATTTTAATCCTTTTCTACGAAATCTTATTTTGGAAGGGCGAGCCGAAGGCGCAACACCATATGATGCTAGAGTGGATTCACCCCGAAGAACTCAAGCATCGAAATATCCCCGAGGCAAATCGAAAAATTTTAGACCGCCTCTATAAAGCGTTGGGACTGGAATGGCGAAAGTAATTATCGTTGCCGAAAAAGTGACCTCGATGTCCTGGCCTTTGGCTCTTTCGCTGCGGGCCCAACAGCATGAGGTTATTTTTCTGACCTCTCACGGAGAGGACGCAGCTCTTTCCGATGGCATTCGCTTTATGGCTTATTTTAAAAAGTGGTCTTTCTTTGAGGCCCTGCGTATTCTGCCCATGCTTTTTAGCTACGAACCACAAATTTTACATATTATTATCGACAAACAGAGACTCAAAGGGGCGCATGTCGCCCTCGCCAGTTACGCCAAATCACACCCGCTCATCGTCCTGACAACTTCCATGTTACATTTAGAAAAACGGCTAAAACGAAGCAACCCGATTCGTTTTCTAATCCAAGAAAGTGATATCGTCACCTGCCCTTCTGTGGAAGCCCTCGCCAAGCTTCGTGGGCTAAATATTCGCTCTAAAAAACAAGGGCGAGGAATTTTACCACCCGCCTTGGATTTATACGAAAACACTTTGTTCGAACAGCATCAATTTGAAGATCTCGAAGCTGAAATTGTGGCAGAAAAAAATTGGTCTCTCCATCTCAAAGACACTCCTTACTTTGTGGTCCCCTGCTTTGAAAGAGACTTTTCTCCCGAAATGCCTTTCTTCTTGCGGCTCGCAAATATCGCAAAAAAAAGATTTGTTGTTATTTTCGGCTCTAATCAGGATTGGCCGTTGCGCAGCCGAAAGATTTTTGAACACTGGATGCAAAATCAAGGACTCGGTGATCGTTGGATGTTTTCGGGATCCTTGCCGAAAAATCTTGAGAAGCAGCTTCTTTGCGAGGGCCTCAGCCTAATTCTTGCGGGCCTCAGGCTGACCCCCGAAGAAATCTCACAATTTTACCTCAAGGCGATTCAACACGAAGTCAGTCTTGTTTTGGATTCCAAGCAAGCAAGCGTCCACGCCCACCTCTGGCAAAAAAACCGAAACTGCTGGATCTTAAACTATGCCAGCCTCGACAAAGAGTTGCTCGAATTTCTGGACAAAGAAGATTATCGCCCCCCAGAGAGTCTTCATGCGAATCTCAGCGCAAATAGACACATCACAGATAGTCCACTCAACGAACTCAATCGCCTTTACACTCGAGCCCTTGCTCAGATAAAGTAGGAGCATGGTAAAAAAGTCCCCCCTGCCAGAATCCTTAAACATCTGCCTCGTGAGCAATCGCTTTCAGATTCTGAGCCGATCGACCGATGCAGGATTTTTGTGGCCCATCGCCCGGGGCCTCGCCAAACAAGGACATAAAGTCACCGTTATTTCTACAAAGAGTCCTATTGGAAAAATGGAAGTGAACCGTGACGGGGTAAGAACTTTTTATTTACAGGAAGCGAACAGTTCTTTAAAAAATTTGCGCTTCGAAGATGCCGTGCTCAAAAAATTCACCGAGCTGCATAAACACGAACCTTTTCACATTGTTCACAGTCTGGATCAGTCCGGCCTCCGCATTGCTCGCAACAAAAAAGAATTTAAAGTGGCCGTCGCCTATGATGTCGAAGCCACCCAGATGTCCCAGCTCTTCTCCATCCTGGGCATGAGTCAAGAAACTCTCGGCAGCTTGATTACCACTGCCGTCGCTGTCACTTATAAATTTTTGACGACTTATTTCGGTACAGATCGAAAAATTTTAAAATCCGCTGATGGGGTTTTTGTGAACAATCCCCAACAAAGAATCATTCTTGAAAGATACTATCTTTATCCCGACTTTCACATCTACACCGTCCCTTATGGAATGGAGCTGGGCGACTTGTCACCGAAAGAAGAGTCTTACGAGTACCGCAAAAAGTGGAATCTCTCTTCGAACGCCCATGTCGTTGTAACCATCTCAGACATGACTGAAATTCGCGAATTACAAAACCTCCTGCGCTCTTTCGAAAAGGTTGCGGTTAAAAAACCCAATGCTTATCTCATTGTTGTCGGTAACGGCCCCTACTTTAAACAGATCGAATTTGACATGCTCAACTTAGCCCTTGGCAATCGAGTCATCTTGCCTGGCGCACTTACGTCTCGTGATTTGATTGAATTTATTTTGATGGCCGATGTTTACGTCGATATGAGCTCTCGTTCGACTGGATTCGAAGCCAGTTTGATTGAGGCCATGGCGCAAAAAAAAGTCATTATTGGATCCGAGGTCAACCCTATCGCCAATGTCGTCGAAGATGGGGTGGATGGATTTTTACTCCGCCCTGCCGATATTGAGTCCCTCGCCAATCTCTTGATCGAAATTTTCTCAGGGACTCTAGCTGTTGAGCAAATTGGCGACCGTGCCCGGCAAAAAGTCATAGATCTCTTCGACTCTCAGAAAATGATCCGCTCGGTCCTAGACGCCTACCGCAACATTCTCTTAAATACTGGTATGTATTAGATAAATCAGTCCGTCGCGCATTGAGCCATCGCTGTTTTTTGATGGTCAGTTCTTATTGAATCTGTATAATCGAATGCATGACAAAAGCGGACTTAATCAATTTGATTGCTGAAAAAGCGGGCATTACTCGAGTAAAATCAGAAACCGTGGTGAACACCATTTTCGATTCTATGGTGGAGGCACTTATGCGTGATGACCGTATTGAAATCCGTGGTTTTGGTTCTTTTGTTAATCGCCAGTACGACGCCTACAAAGGGCGCAATCCAAGAACCGGCGAAGTTATCAATGTTGAAGAGAAAAAACTGCCTTTCTTTAAAGTCGGTAAAGAGCTCAAAGAAGATATCAACAAGGGGCCGAAAAAGTAACCCCTCGTCTAAGTTGTTTTTATTTTATCGGAAAAAGTCGACTGTCTGAAATCTGAGTCATCCCCGTCATTGCCATAAAAAGACGTTCTAAACCTAGCGCTATTCCTGAAGCTGGCGGCATTCCAGCGTCTAAACACTGAAGAAATTCTTCATCTAAAGAAACCTCTTCTTTTTTCATTTGTCGTTTTTTTGCAAGATCCTCCGCGAAGCGTTGCCTTTGCACAGCTGGATCATTGAGTTCATGAAAGGCATTGGCAATTTCAAGTCCCTGCCAATAGACTTCAAAACGATCCCCCCAGCCTTCCTCAGTCAAACGAGCTAAAGCCGCTTGATAGGGAGGATACTTTTCAACAAAGGCCAGGCGTTCTGGTGTCAATTTTTTTTCAATTTTCTCCATAAAAATTAAAAAAAAGTAGTCATCAATTTGATTTGCAGAAGAGGCCTGCACGCCAAGTCTTGCTGCCAACTCTTTCATTTGCGTCATTGTTGTCTGGGGCACAATATCAAATCCGCAATGTCGATGAAATAGCTCCTGAATTGTAAAGCTATCAAATCCCATCGGCATCTTCAGCGCCGGCACTTTGCGTGCAATGTAGTTCACCAAGTCCGCAACGTCTCTTTTAATACTCAAAAGCCCCTCATAAGAACGGTACCACTCAATCATGGTGAATTCAGGTTGGTGATGATCCGTCACTTCGCCATTGCGAAAGCAGGTTTTAATTTCAAAAATTTTTTCCGCGCCCAGAGCAAGAGCCTTTTTTAAATGCAGCTCCGGACTAGTCGGAAGGTACAATTTATGACGACTTGTTCCGAAAACAAATTCGGTGTTAAAAAAATCCAATGACGGCTCTGTTCCCGGGCATTTTACTAAGTAAGGAGTCGCAATCTCCAAAAACTTCTGCTCACGAAAGAACTCTCGAACGCAATAGATATAATCTTGCCACAGTCGTAAATACTCCAAACGAACAGGTCGAGAAGGCAAGCTCTGGAGATGGGGCGCAAGCAATGTCACTACGCCAGCATCAGAGATTCCGACAAGATCGCCAACAATGAGAATTCTGTCAGCCTCAAGATTAGGCAATTCGCGCAGAAACAGTTTTGGAAACTTTCGAAGATAGGTTTTTCCTTCGCGGAGTATGGTGACCGACCATTCCGTCCCAAAATGGATTTTTTGGACTCTGCCAAAAAATGAAATTCCCCTTGGAAGAACGGGGTAGCTATTCCATTTTTGCGCTAAAAATTCATTTCGCTTCATTTATTGACAGAAGCCCAATCTTCGAAGGGCTGAGAGCTGGCGAAGTGCCGTCGCAATATCATCCGCGCCAAAAATCATTTCATTATCCATTTGGATTCGGTGTTTTGCCCAAAGACCTCCGGCCATGCCCTCGCTCGCCAAGCGGCAATCTTGCAACTGGGCGCGACAAGTCTGCGTATCCATGAGCCCCTGGGCCAGTGCAATCGCTTCTGAAAAATTATCTGCGCCGCCCATGATATCCCCTGCTGCATTTTGTATTCGAACCTTTTTCCAAGTCTGCCCAACTGAGCCCTCGGAAATATAACGACAGTTCTGAGGTGCGGCGCTTGAGAGCGCCGACCACAAGTTGATGCAGAGGATTGTGATTGTTATTCCAATAAGTCGTTTCATAGTTGCCTCTTTATTCTGCCACTGAGGACTGTTATGATCTAGAACCTTTAGGTCGAGGCCAGCCTGGTGCAAAACTGACCCTAGATATACCCCTAGGTCCGGATTGCATCCAAGAGTGCAATCTGGCTGCCAAAAAAACAGGAGTCAAAATGACCCATTTTAATTTCGAAAGTTCAATCTCTAAGTTTAAAAATCAAGTGGACTGGCTTAGCTTGAGATTCTACCGCGAAAAGAGCCATTCTTATTTTGTTCGCAACGAGCATCTTGAAGAATGCCGAACAGAACTCGATCAAGGTGTCATGATAGAGGTGATGGTCAATGGTCATCTGGGATATGCCGCGACTTCAGACATGACTACCGATGGAATCAAACAGGCCTTTTTAAGAGCAAAAAAACTGTCGACCCATGCTTCCGCCTATAAGGCCGCAAACTTCACTCTTGAGCAGCGTCCTCCCTCAAGGGGCAAATTCCAAAGCCCTTATCTTCATCGAGTGAGTACTCTCGCTGCCGAAGAAATATTGGATATTTTAATGCGATCTTCCCAATCACTAAACGTCTCTGAGCGCATCGTATCTCGCTATGCAGCCACGGAAGTCAAAGAAACGCAGATTCAATATCTCTCTTCGGGCGGCGCAGAATGGGAGCAAGAACTTCAGCTTGTAGAAACTAAATTTCAAGCAACCGCGCAAAGCCAAAAAGACACTCAAACCCGGTCCTTCGGAAACTCCGTGCAAGGTGGAGCTGAGGTCTTAAGAAATGCCGAGCTTATTGATCAGTGTAAAGTAACGGCTGAGGAATCTCTCGAATTGCTTGAGGCCGACAACTGCCCGACAGAGTTAATGGATGTTCTTTTAGCTCCGGATCAAATGCAGTTACAAATTCATGAGTCTATCGGCCACCCTCTTGAGCTAGATCGCATTCTCGGTGACGAACGCAACTATGCGGGCTGGAGCTTTATTAGTTCGGATGATATTGGCAAGTTGCAATACGGATCTAAACTTTTAAACGTCGTCTTCGACCCGCATCAAGAAAATGAATTCGCCTCCTACGCTTTTGACGATACTGGCAACCCAGCCAAATTTGAATTTCTCATAAAGGACGGCGTACTTCTCCGAGGCCTAGGGAGCTTAGAGTCGCAAAAGCGCCTCGGAGTCCCAGGCGTTGCCAATGCCCGGGCGAGCAGCTGGAATCGAGCACCGATTGACCGCATGGCGAATATCAACCTAGTCCCTGGTTCAAGCACTCTCGAAGAGATGATTGCCTCTGTTCAAAAAGGAATCCTTCTCAAGACCAACAAGTCCTGGTCCATTGACGATTACCGCAACAAATTCCAATTTGGCTGCGAATACGGGCAACTGATCGAAAATGGCAAGCTCACCCGCACAGTCAAAAATCCAAATTATCGCGGAAAGACTTTGCAGTTCTGGAATAGTCTCAAAGCCGTAGGCTCTCCAAAAACTTATGAAACCTATGGCTCTCCTTACTGCGGCAAAGGAGAGCCAAGCCAAGTTATCCGGGTGGGGCATGGCTCCCCTTGTTGTCTGTTTTCAAATGTTGAGGTTTTCGGAGGTCTGTCGTGAATTTTGATTTTTTTAATGACGAAAGCCGCGAGCTTTTAAAATTTATTTCCGAAGCACTTTTTCAAGACCTGCACGCTGACGAGTCCCTCACCGTGCACTTTCGTGGTGAAGACACTGAGTATGTACGTTGGAATCAAAGTAAGGTTCGCCAAAACACCTCCGTGCTGCAACGAAATCTCAGCTTCGAATACCATAACAATGGCAGACGACTTTCAAAATCCTTCACCGCTCAAGGTGTGCTTGAATGGGATCTGATCACTGCCCGAGAAATGTTAACCGAAGCGAGAAAAGAAGCCCAAGCCCTCCCTCCAGATCCTTTTTTAGTAGAATTCACAAATCACGGGACCAGCACATCAGAGTATCGCGGACATCTGTTAGAAGGCGAAGATCTGATCAAGGCCATTGCCTCCTCTGCAAAAGAAGTGGATATGGCAGGTCTGTATGCGGGAGGTAGTATCGCCACCGGCAACCGCAACTCGAAGGGACAAAATCACTGGTTTGCAAATGAGAGTTTTTTTATGGACTACTCATTATATAACCAGCAACTAGCGGTAAAGTCCTGCTATGCCGATTTTCAATGGGAGCAAAATAAATTTAACGAAAGCTTAAATTTGGCCACACAGCAATTAGAAGCCACAAATCGCCCAAGAAAAAAACTCGCCCCAGGCAACTACCGAGCCTATTTGGCCCCCCCGGCTATCAGCGAAATTGCTAGCATGTTTGCGTGGGGTCCCCTTAGTTACCGTGCTTACAAAAATGGAGCAAATGCCTTAAAAAAACTTCAAGATAAAGAGCGAAAATTATCGGCCCAGTTCTCTCTTTCTGAGAACTTTCATTTAGGCCTCACTCCTCGATTTAATAGTCTCGGAGAGCTCGCTCCAGAAAAAATGCACCTCATCGAGCAAGGTGAGCTCAAACAACTCCTGGTTAGCTCCCGCAGCGCCAAAGAGTACAATGCCCTCGGAAATTATGCTTCTTCCTCAGAAGCTCCCCGCTCTCTTGAAATAGCCGCTGGCAGTTTGTCCAAAAGCAAAATCTTCAAAGAGCTAGGTACCGGGCTCTATTTGTCGAACTTGCACTACATTAATTGGAGTGATCTCCAAAATGCCCGCATCACGGGAATGACCCGGTATGCCTGCCTTTGGGTTGAGAATGGAGAAATCGTGGCTCCAATCGAAGATATGCGTTTTGACGTCAGTTTATTCGATATATTCGGCGATGGCCTCTTGGGAGTCACCGACTTTCAAGAGATCGATCCCTCCGTGGACACATACTTTCAACGGAATCTTGGCGGGCGAAAGCTGCCAGGAATGCTAATAAGAGACTTTAACTTCACTCTATAAAGTGATTCTCACATAAAATTATTGCAAGGGGCTTTTAATTTTACCTTTACAGGGTTATAAACATAACAACCAAGGAGCGTGCAATGGAAAATAAAATTCAACAACTCGTTAACGAACTCTCTAAGAACGAACGCGTACAATCAGTGATTCATGATGTCCATGTTTTGCAAAATAAGCTGAACACAGAAATGATAAAGACTCTGACCAAATTCAAAAAATCTGCAGTCGGCATCGAAAAGAATATCTTAATATACAAAAAGCAGTTGATAGCCCAAAAAAACAGACTTGAGAAAGAGCTCCG
>JAMIQD010000046.1:0-5170 GCA_035914755.1 Pseudobdellovibrionaceae bacterium
TTTGGGAATGCTCCTTTAACGGCGCTACTTCAACTCAAAATCCCAAATCACCTTCAAGGAAGAGTGTTTTCGCTTTTGAACGTGTTGATGGGTCTTTCGGCACCGATTGGTCTTGCCATCGTGGCACCGCTCGGAGAATCCGTCGGCATTCGATACATTATGATTATTTTAAGTTTACTAGCCGCTGCTGCCTGCCTTGCAGGATTTGCTTCGAGATCTTTGAAATCACTCGACCAGAAAGAGGAAAGATGACCATACGAACATATCAAAATTCGAAAGATAATATTGTCGACGCCGCGATTCGGGTCCTTGCCGAGAAAGGATTGAAGGGTTTCACAACAGACGCAGTCATTAAAGAATCAGGTCTCAGTAAGGCGGGTTTTTTCTATAACTTTAAAACTAAAAATGATCTTCTTGAATCAGTCTTCGAAAAGCTCAGCACTGAATGGATGTCGAGCGTCGATGGTCAAGAATCTAAAGACAAAAATCCTGTCGGACGTTCACTTCGAGCCCATTTAAGCGCGTCTATTGAACAGTATGAAAGTAAAGAGCCAGGAAAGATGTCCTTGTATATGGCATTGACTGAACTTCTAATCAGCGAGCCTGAGTTGGCGAAAAAGCAAGGTAGCGAACTTTGGCCGTCGCCTAAAGTCGAAAAGGCGCTTCCCATCGAGCAGCAAATTGTCGTGTCACTGGCGATCGAGGGTCTGTATTCACAGATCATGTTTCCAACAATCAAATTAACAGAAAAACAAAAAAAGAAAGTGTTCGAGTTCTTGATTCGTATGACTGAAGTTCCGGTCAAATTCGAAGACAAACGAGGTGTGAAATGAGATCGGTAATCGTGTTGCTATTAGGATTATTGGGGTCGGCGTCAGTTGCGCAAGCGCTGACTCTGGATGAATTTATCCAGAAGGTCACAAAGCAGAATAGCAACATTCAATCCCAAAAACTAGATGACGAAGCTTCTAAACTTCGCGCGAGCGAAGGATACCTTCTAACGTCGCCCAACTATTTTGTCTCTGGCACCTATGCATCGGATAAAAAGCAGTCGCAAAATCCTACCTTTGAAGGCAATCAGCGCATCGGATCGGAAGTTCAAACAGGGTTTGAACAACAATCAAGCTACGGAATCAATCACAAATTATACTATGCAATCTCGAATCAGAAGCTTGAAGGTGCAGACCCAACCTTCCTTCCGAACCCTTCGGTTTCTATTTCTTCTTTCAACTACGAGTTCACTCTTCCCGTCTGGAGAAATGGTTTCGGACGATCAACGCAAGACCAAGTTGGAACGATTGTTGAGCAGAACAAATCAGACAGCTTTGCTGCGCGGTTTAAACAAAAACAGGAGCGCGCGTCCGCCATCGCAACATACTGGAAACTTAAATCGGCTCAAGAGCTCTACTCACTATCGAAAGAGCTTTTGTCTTCGAATCAAAACTTTCTCAAGTGGACAAAAAATCGGTTTCAAGACCGCTTAAGTGAGAACATTGACCTGAAGCAGGCCGAAGCGGCTGTTGCGCTCCGAGAATTCGAGCTTAATCAAGCTGAAGCCGAACTTCTAGAGGCGCAGCAAGCCTTTAACGAAATGCTTGAGGTCGCGACAGATACACCGGTTCCTGAGCTCGATTCTTTGCCGGATGCCGACAAATGGCCCGCTCGATCAAAAGCGAGCGACAACCTGACTCGCGAAGACATTTTGAGCTTGGAATCGCTGCTCAATGTTCAGAACGCGCAAGCGCGACTGGCTTCTGACGGGACAAAGCCTCAACTTGATTTCTTAGGGCATGTTTCAACGAATGGACTTGATCAAAATTCGCGGGAGTCTTTTGATAAGTCACTCACGACGAAAAATCCCTACTATTCAGTGGGTTTGAAATTTTCAATCCCGTTAGATCGAAGTCACGTTGACGACGTTCAAAAATCCGCGAAAGTTCGCGCCTCAAGCACGGAAGCGCAAATCAATCGCAAGCGATTCGAAGTGAAAGCCGAGATCGAAAAGCTTGATCGCAATTTTGCTCAGGCCATGAAGGTTTATACTTCGGCAAAAGCTGTTGAAAAAGCTCAGCTTGAAAAATTCGAAATGGAAAGTGCGCGCCGTCGTAGTGGCAGAACCACGACTTTTCAGCTGCTATCGTTCCAGCAAGAATATCAGGCTTCGAAGCAGGCCCGTATTCGTGCGCTCAATCTTCTTTTGCAAATCAATGCTCAGTTTACTTTGTTTACTGACGGGAGCTCTTTATGAATATTTCAATCGGATCACTTAGAAGACCGATCTTCTTTGCGTCACTTGTTATCCTCATGCTTTTAGGAGGTTTGGTCGCACTTAAAAAAATGCCCGTAAACCTCATGCCCAATGTCGATATTCCGTTTGTTTTGGTTTCCGTTCAGTACCCCGGAGCTGGACCTAAAGAGGTCGAGTCCGTTTTGACGATTCCAATGGAAGAAGAGCTGATTTCGCTTGAAGGCCTCAAGAAAATCAAATCAGTCAGCCAAGATTCTTACAGCCAAATCAGTCTTGAATTCAACATGGGTCTTTCAACCGATACCATCGAACAAAAAGTTCGCGACAGAATCGCCCTCGTCAAGTCACGATTTCCGAAAGCGGTTCTAGAGCCGACCGTCATGAAGTATGACATGAACGCATTGCCGATCATGACGTTGGCAGTTCGATCAACGGCTGTGAGTCGCGTGAAGCTGACTGATTGGGTTGATCGCGAATTAAAGCCGCAAATTTCGCAAATCCCAAAAATTGGACGTATCGAAATACTTGGTGGACTTAAACGAGAAATTCAAGTCGACCTTGATCCGAAGAAAGTTGAATTCTATCGACTCTCTTTTGCAGGTGTTGCGGATCAAATTGCAAGATCTGGCGAAAACTCTCCGGGAGGGCTTATTCCACGTGGCGGTCTCGATGTCGGAGTCCGCAGTATTGGTGAATTCTCGAGTCTGCAGACTTTGAAAGACCGAGTCATCGGCTTTCAAGGTGGCGAAGTACCGATTCGAGTCTCTTCAATCGGTGAAGTCAGAGATGGTGCCGTTAGAGAAACGACCCGTGCTTACTTTAAAAACGAACCCGCGCTCGCGATTGAAGTCTATCGTCAAAGTGGTGCGAATATCGTCGAGATCACTGACAAACTGAAAGATCGTGTGCAGGAAATTTCGGCCAATCTTCAGCAATCGGGATCGGATATTCGTGTCGATGTTATCGTAGATGGTTCCAAAGAAATTCGCGACAACGTTTGGGATGTTCAAGAAACAATTATTCTAGGAATTCTACTGACCATCATCGTGGTCTACTTCTTCCTTGCAAGCGCGCGTTCGACTTTCATTACCGGTCTTGCACTTCCAAACTCGCTGTTGGGCGCTTTTGTTTTGATGTACTTGATGGGCTTTTCGATCAACGTCATGACCTTGCTCGCGTTAAGTCTCGCAGTGGGTCTTTTGGTCGATGACGCTATCGTGGTCCGCGAGAACATCTTTAAACATATTGAAGCCGGCAAAAGCCCGCTGCGCGCGGCGATTGATGGTGTGAACGAAGTGGCGCTGGCCGTCATCGCGACGACAATTGCGATCATTTCAGTATTTGGCCCTGTCGCGTTTATCCCTGGCATCATCGGTCAGTTCTTTAAAGAGTTCGGACTTACAGTATCTTTTGCAATGTTGATTAGCTTGTTTGACGCTTTAACAATCGCACCGATGCTTTCTGCTTACTGGGCAGGAGCACCTCATAAACAGGAAGAGTCGAAAACTTTCTGGTCGAAGCTTGGAACACCTTTTTCGAAATCAGCGGCGGCCTTTGGTCGATTTCAAGATCGACTCGAGATTACTTACGGCCGCGTGCTGAACGTTATCACCAAAAGACCTTTGTTTTCAGCCGTAGTCGGAATTAGTTTAGCAATTAGCCTATTTTTCATCGCGCCATTTTTGCCGTCGACGTTTGTTCCGGCAGCGGAACCTTCGACTTTGATCGTCGATATGAAACTTCCGTCAGGAACACCTCTCTATGAAGGAGAGAAATTCGGAAAGACAATTCAGCAACATGTTGAAAAAGACCCGGGCGTTTTAAATTCAATCTTAACGATTGGAAATGCGAGTCAGGAGACGAACGTCATTTCTCTAAAGATCAACTTGAAGCCAAGCAAAGAGAGAGAACAAAAAGGAAGCCAAATTCAAGAATCTTTCCGGAAGTACACCGAGGATCTCCAAAAGACTCTTCCGCAAGGAAGCACCATTTATCTTGTCAAAGACGATGGATCTGGCGGTGGCACTTTCCCGGTCAGTTTTTCGATTCTTGCAAACGACAACGAGACAGCGTCGAACTATGCGAAACTGCTTGTTGAGCGCCTTCAAAAAACCGACATCTTTTTAGATGTCCACTCGACGAATAAACCTGGCCGACCAGAACTAACGGTTAAAGTCGATTCTTCAAAAGCGGGCCGATTCGGAATAAGCGAAGGTCTGGTGGGCGAAGAGGTTCGCGGCCGAATCGAAGGTATTCTAGCAGGCCGTTTTCGTGATACCGGACGCGAGTATGACATTCGTGTGCGCGCCAAAGATGGAGCCGCTACGTTCGTTTCGGAACTTGATAACATTCTTGTTCCAAATTTAGATGCCACTCTGGTTCGCTTGAAGGATGTAGCGACGGTCTCACAAGGAGTGAGTATGGCAAAACTTGAGCGTGCCGGCCGTGCGGCTTCAATTACGGTTAACGCGAACCTTGCTCCAAAGGTGGGCCTTGGTGAGGCCACCGAGATGCTCAAGAAGGTCACCACGGACGAAATAAAACCACCTGCGGGAGTTCGAATCGTGTTTGAGGGGGAAGCCGAGAACTTCGCAGAAATGGGATTAGGATTCGCTTCGGCAATCGGATTTGGTCTCGTTTTGCTTTATTTAGTGCTTGCTTCACTGTATGAATCGTTCTTCGTCCCGGTATTGGTCATGGCAGCGTTGCCACTTGCCATTGGCGGAGCTTTCATCGCCCTTCTGATGGCAGGACAAGGCATTGACATGTACTCACTGATTGGGATTTTGTTACTCATGGGTGTCGCGACAAAAAACTCGATTCTGATTGTCGACACTGTGTCTGAGCATTTAAGGGAAGAATCAAACATCGATACAGCGAAGTACATTAAAGTTGTCATTGAATCCTCGGTACGCAGGTTAC
>JAMIQD010000047.1:0-6090 GCA_035914755.1 Pseudobdellovibrionaceae bacterium
CTGCCCCCGTTTTTTTGAATAATACCTAAGTAGACGTAATTTTCAGGTGTATTTGGATCTTGTGTAATTGCTTGCTTGCAGTAAAATAAAGCCTGATCTTCCTGATAGTCTTGAGTCGTATTGATCTCGCAGAGCTTATTTAAAAATGGGGGCTTTCTGCCAATTTTTTCTAGCATGTCTTGATAGAGAATTCGGAGCTCATAGGGGTTTTTTTTCTGCTCGTACATTTGAGCAAGTTTTTCGTAGGCAGGTTGATACTTTGGATTCAATTCTAAGGCCGTTTTTAAAGACTCAAGAGCTTCAGAGGTTTTTTTATTTAACATCTGTGCAGAGCCAAGCAGGTAATGAGCTTCGTAATCTTTGGAGTTTTTGGATATAAGAATGGTTGCAACTTTCATCATATTTACGGGTTCGTTCTTTTTTTCATGGGCAATTGCCAAAAGAATGAGTCCCTTTCGATCTAAACTGTCGATGTGCTTCCAAAGCAACTCAGAGGCCTTTCCGTAGTCACCTTTTTTAGACGCGGCCTCGGCTTCCTGAAATACGGGAATGGTGGTTTTTTCCGGACCTATGGCGGTGTTCGCCCCAAAAGCTGTGTTTTGAAGTGAGACTATGTCCACTAGTAAGGCCAGACCGATCAGGCTTTTGTAAACTCTGCGTGTCTTCATGTGGTACATTATAACTGGTGGGAAAATTAAAAAGGCAGTCTAGTTTATTGCAAGTCCGCGGACAAGCTATGGTGGAATATGTTCTCATGCTCGTCGTGAGCGTTGCAATGGTCACGGCTCTCGCCTATCAGGTATTCAAGCCGATGCGCGACTTTTTAAAAGACTATATGGGGTCCTACATAGCATGCCTACTTGAAACAGGTGAGCTGCCAAGCCTTGGCAACGCCCACACAGAAGAACTTCTTCAAGATGAGGGCTGTAACGCAAAATTTAAAGCTGCGACCCTTGCCGGAGGGCGCCCGCCAAACGAGGCCACTGCGGGGGGCTCTCAGGCGGGAAAAAACTCAAAATCATCTGACTCAGAATCTGAAACGACACCCTCATCTGGGTCTGGAGGCAGCAGCAGCCAAGCGAGCGGCCGAAATTTACTAACCCGCCCAGGTAAAAAGGGAGCTGGCGATGGCCCGCCAGCAGCAAATGGCAAGATTACTGAAATTCCTATCGAAGGGACCGCGAGTAAGTTTTACAACAGAAAAACAGACACAGGCTATGGCAATGACTTTTCATCAAAGAAAACAGCGTTGCCTGATGTGAGCTTTTCTGAAGACGAAAAAAAGAAGCAAGAGCGCAAAGCAAGCGCAAAGACTTCAGTCAGCTTATCCGAGGGATCCGTCGCGGCGCCCAAAAAGATTAGCATCAAGCCTCCAGAGAGAAAAGTTGCGACTGATGACAAGGATGAGGATTTTACATTCGGAAACTTTTTAAAGATTCTTTTAATTGCAGCGATCGTCATTGCATTAGTTATGGTTTTAGGCAGCCAGGCTCTCAAAATTATAAAGAGTCAGGAAAAATAATCAACACGGCGCGCTCACAAATAGTTTTCTAAACGTATAGAAATTTCTTCAATTCGCGGCTTAACTTATCTGACATTTTGTATATTCCTTGCAAGGCTTTCGCCTTTGATTCATACACAAGAACTCGACAAATTCTTGGGGGGATTTGGTGAACGACTTGATCGAAATAAATCGCCAGAAAGTCTTTTCTCAGCAGGAAGTAGCAAAGCTTCTTCCTCTAGTTTACAGACTTACGGATGACGCTCAGTGCGAAGTTAAGAAGCTTGTCAATTTTATTGAAGCTCATGCTGATAAGACGTCGACGACCGTTCGTGAGCTTGAGAGCCGTCTTAATGAAATCGTGAAGCGATGGCAAAGCAAGGTTGAAAAACTTGGTGCACAGCCAAAGGGCATTTGGTTGGCAGATTTCGATAGCGGGGACGGATACTTTTGTTGGAAGTTTCCAGAAACTGAAATTTGTTACTGGCATGGCTACCAAGATGGCTTTACTGGGCGTATACTGATCGAAGAGAAAAGCAGGCCCAACACTTATGAGAATAGCAATTGCTCAAATTAATTCGACTCTTGGTGACTTCGAAAACAATTCAATAAAAATATTAGAATTTGCTCGTCGCGCGAAGGAAAAACAGTGCGAACTTGTTGTTTTTCCAGAGGCAGCGTTATTTGGCTATCATCCATATGATCTTTTAGAGCGGCCCAAAATTGTCCAGCTTCAAGAAAAAGCTTTAAAAAGCATTCATAGCCGGATGCCTGAAGGCCTAGGGCTAATCGTGGGCGCGTTTATCAAAAGCCCCAACAAAAAAGGCCGCCCCTATCACAACGCTGCAGTTTTTTTAGAAAAAGGGAAAAAGCCAAAGGCTTTTCACAAGCAGCTATTGCCAAACGGAGATGTCTTTGACGAAGCAAGGTTCGTGCAGCCTGGCCACGTAAAAGATAATTTTCTCACATTCCGAGGCAAAAGGTTTTTTATCACTATTTGCGAAGATATATGGGCCTGGCCTGATTCAAAGGGCAATTCTCTATATTTAGAAAACCCACTTTCTGCTGTGCCGAAAAAGAAGTTGGATTTGGTGATTAACATGAGCGCGTCGCCATTTTTTTCCGACAAGCTGAAGCGGCGCGAATACATGACAAAAAAAACGGCTCAGCATTTTAAGTCACCAGTTCTGTATGCCAACTTGGTTGGAGCACAGGACGAGGTTATCTATGATGGAGCGAGCTTTGTTGTCACCCCCTCTGGCAAGGCAATTGCCCGATGTCATCAGTTTGAAGAAGATTTAAATGTCTTTAACTTGGAAACGATGAAGGCGTGGTCCAGCGCCCCTGCGTACAAGGGCACAGAGGCGATAAGAAAGGCATTGGTGCTCGGCATTCGAGACTTTTGTGAAAAGACGGGAATTAAACGGGTTCACCTTGGTCTTAGCGGAGGTATCGATTCGGCAATTGTTGCTTGTTTGGCTGTTGAGGCGATGGGTCCGGGGCGTGTGACGGGGATTGCGTTGCCAGGACCTTATAGCTCTGCAGAAAGCTTCAGCCTGGCAAAAAAAATTGCCGCAAATCTTCAGATTTCATTTTTTGAAGCAAACATAAATAAATCGTATGATTCGGTATTAAACACGTTGGCACCATCTTTTGGTCTCAATGACTTTGGCGTAACGCACGAAAACATACAAGCCCGCCTGCGGGGATTGTTTTTGATGGCCTTTTCCAATAAAGAAAACTCACTTTTATTAACAACCGGAAATAAAAGCGAGTACGCGGCGGGATACTCTACATTATATGGTGACATGTGCGGCGGACTGGCGCCGATTGGTGACCTTACGAAAAAGCAAGTTTACGATCTCGCAAAACTTTACAACGATCAGGGCGAGCTAATACCAAGTCAGATTATTGAACGAGCGCCTTCTGCGGAGCTGCGACCGAATCAAAAAGATCAGGACTCGCTTCCAGAGTACAGTCTTTTAGATTCGAGCGTGATAAATCTTGTAGAGAAATCAGGATCCGCAAAGACCCCAACAGATAAATGGCTGCTGCCGGTAATATTTCGTACTGAGTTTAAAAGATGGCAAGCCCCGCCAATATTAAAAGTGTCAGAGCACTCATTTGGGCGCGGCCGACGTTGGCCAATTGCTCACAAGACCAAAGAAACTTAGAGGCCGCCAAAAAGATCCATTTGTTTTGGTTGTCTAATTATCTGCGGAAAACGCAGCTCTGGTTTTCCGGTGAGTGCAACGAGATTTGTAATTTGCGGCGGTTGGCCGCCGACAGAAATCCTTTTTAACATTTGAAAGAAAAGCTGTCCGCAGTAGGAGGCATCTTCTTCGGCTCTATGAAAATCAGTGGTTGGAATTTTGAGGTACTGCACAAGGGTGCCTAACTTATAGTTAGGGAGGCCAGGAAAAACTTTTCTGGCAATGGGCAAGGTATCGATGATGATTCCCTTGGGTGCCGGAATCTCATGTTTTTTAATATCAGAAATAAGAAACTGAGCGTCGAAGGGCGCATTGTGTGCGACCAAGAGGTCGTCGCCACAGAATTCTGCAAAGGAAGGAAGCATGCTTTGGATAAGGGGCTTCCCCTTCACCATGTCATCTGAAATACCATTGACTGCCGAAGCGCCCGGAGGAATAGGGCGGAGCGGGTCAATTAGAGAGGCAAAAATGGCATCGGGCTGGCCGTTAACGAAGCGAACAGCGCCAATTTCTACGATCTGGTCGGCACCAGGAACGGTCCCAGTAGTTTCTAAGTCAAATGCTATGAATCTCATAAAATCATTGATACATAAGAGAAGAGGGTATTTCAACAAAAGAGCCGCGCTCAAAAACGGGAAATTTAAGTGAATCCTAAGTCTACAATTTCAGTCACGTTTCTACCTCTTGAGCGAATTGTTGAGGCGAGTCATGAAGAGAGTCTGCTCGAAGCGGGCTTGAGGGAGGGTTTAGAGATTTCACATAGTTGCGGCGGCCACGGCACCTGTGGAACCTGTCGCGTGTTAATTGTTGAGGGCTTGGACCAAATGGCTCCAAGGAGTGAAGCCGAAGAAGAGCTCGCGACGGATCGAAAATTTAAGCCAAATGAGCGCTTATGCTGCCAAAACACAGCGGTCGACGGATTGGTTGTCGAAATACCGGGGAGTGAGCGCAAAAACTAGGGCGTTACAAAAAAGGGATTTCCATAAATCCAAGTTATCCAGCGGTTGGCATCAGGTAGAGGCATTGAGACAGCCACCCGAACTTGGGTACGATACGTGCCCGGTTCGGTGATCACAAAAGAGACCTCTGGCCCATTGACTGTTCGATAGCGCTCACCATTTTTATATACGATCACTTCATAAAAGTTTTTTTGAATGGCGGGAACCTTAACTTTCATTGTAAGCCCTTTTGTGAATCTTATCTTCGAGCCCATCAAATGAACTTTTCCTTTGTCCTCTATCGTCGCGGCAAAACCTTTTGAGTCACCGAGGGCGTCAAAAGCGATGTAGAACTGCCCTCTCTTTAGGGCATTAAAGATCTTATTTCTATCTCCGACGAGATTGCCTGTAAGTTCGGAAGTTAAGAGAACATGATTTGTGACGATCTCAAAACTGCTTTGATAGCTCGGAAATTTGACCAAGTAGTTTGACCAGGGGAAGGCCCGCGCCGAGGCCTCTGCCCCCGCAAATGCAAAAAGCTGTTGTTTTTGCGAAAGCCTATCAAAAAGACCGAGCTCCTCTGAGGGTTCAATGAACAGTCGGGCCAAGGCAAAGCTTGGATTGAACGGATAAATTAAAGAGCTCCACGCGACGGACGCTTTTGAATGCTGCCAAGCTTGCACAGAAAGTGCCTTAAGATTAATGAGCTCTATGCCATCAAGTCCCGTTGGAAGATCGCCACTCCATGAAAACCCCAAGTGAAAAGGGTGGGCAAGTACCAGCAGAGAGTTTTTGTTGCCGCCTGGATCCTGAGTTAACATGTCGGCAAAACGAATCTGTGTCTCTCCAAGATTTTTTCCAACGAGGTCTTTGGCGGGCGAATAAAAAATTAATCGAGAATCAAGATAGCTGTATTTGGCGCCATTTAAAAACAACACACTTTGTGAGTAGCTATCATTGTGAACACTGTCTTCAAAGGCGTTCAGATCAGTTAGAATGACGAAGTCAAGGCCTGCGCTTTTTGCGGCCTGAGCAATTTCTTGAGGGCTGGATGAGCCAATGCTGAGATCGGAATGAACATTTATAACACCCCGATAGTCATAATATTCCGGGGCACTATTTCTTTGATCGAAGGTTCGGCGGATAATACTGATTTCATACTGAGAGATATAAAAACCATAAATAAAATAGCAAATTAGCAAAGTGGTGACGCCGATGACGAATTTTATCATTCTTTAAAAACCTTCACGACAATAAAGTGGGGGTCTATCTCTCTGACTAAAGAGGTTTTATAGCCCCTTTCTTTGATCCAGTCAGGCAGGGATGTCCAGCTCTCCTGAATTACATAAAAAGAGTCTTCCTGCGGCAAGGATTGGGGGAGTGTGTCGTAAAAATCGAAGCGGCTCATATTTCGCAATTTGCTATTTTATTTATGGTT
>JAMIQD010000048.1:0-8181 GCA_035914755.1 Pseudobdellovibrionaceae bacterium
CGTAGAAACAGCTCCCTTCCACTCAAGATTCGGAGGCTCTTCTCCAAATTCACGCAAACGCAAATTCAAACGGACATCTTTTACGTCAGTGCCAAAGGCAGTTTCTGGATTTTCGAAGTGACGTTCTGTCACTTTGGGCGCGCAAGACCCCAGAAGAAGGGCAAAGGAAACTAATATTTTCAAATATTTTTTCATAAACTCCCTTTCTCCGACTAAAAGAACAGAATCAGATTCATCTCTTGCACAAACTGACGTTCATAGTTCATTCCAGCAACAACATCCGAAACCTCCAACGAAAACATCATCGGCACTAACGCCGCCTTATTCAGATAAGATTTGACAGAAGAATAGGTGATTTCGCCCTTCATGCGTTGGGCATTTGCTTGAGTATTCCTCGACAACAAGTCGTAACGAGAGCCATTTTTTCCACTGAAATAATTCGGCTCCTTCTGCAAATACTCGTAGGCAGCCCCGAAGGTCCATCGATCATTAAGTTCATAAAAAACATTGCTACCGACACTCATGGTGTTCCCGATTGCACGCGAAACTTCTTCTTCTGAATTTTTATCCGGAAGGCTGTCTTCTTCATTGATAGGCACTCTTGCGATAATTTGATCTTGAATGTTCATGAAGTAATTCGCGTAGGGCATTACTGAAAGTTTCGAGCCTAAACGGTGCGAATAGGCGACCATATTACTAAATGTCTTGCGACCAAAAATATTCATCGCCATCAAGTCACTCGAATCATAGCTGGGGCCGGTCGGCAAACCAAGCACTGCTAAATAAATCATCTCGCTCTGTAAACTTTCAAAAAACTTATAAATACTAGCAAGGTACACATCCCCTAAAAAGGTCTCCTCACGATACCCCAGAGTCTTATACCCCTTGGCTTGAAGGGTGTCGTTAGTTGCCTTCGCAAGATCAATATTAAAGGCCGCATCCATTTTCTTGCTTAGGCCCCCGAACTTTTCTCGATAGTACGCGAGATTAGAATAATCTTGCGTGATTGAAACCGTGTTCTTATAAGTCACAACGGGAAGTCCTAGGGCCACAGTCCAATTGTCAGCGAGGCCTCGAGCGAATATGGGAGCAAAATATTTGATTTCAGGGGTCGTGTGTACACGCAGAACGCCAAAGTTTAGTTTGTCGCCCAAAGAACCATCACCGAAACTATTCAGCGCATCGATGAGCTTCTGCGCTTCGGGGTTCATGCGTTTGATCGTTGCGGTATCCAGAACCAGAGACTTCGCATCGCCAAGGTTCATCAATGTGCCATCGCCGAGATATCTCTCGCCTACATTATTAATAACGCCATAACGAAAACTGGGACTATTGATTCCTTTTGGCAGTGTTTCTGTCGTGACGAGAGCCAGCGCACTCAATCTCGCAAAAAAAACACAAAATACGGCTGCCACCACGGCAAACGAATTCATGAAGCCCGTCCCCTCTTAAATTTGAGAACTCTTCATACCGGAGAGTTCTAGTGGTGCCAAGTGAAGAGTTCCTGAAAGGCAGTGCATCTAACATCCCCACTAAGGTGTCAGCTTAAGAAAGTGAGTGCCGCGAACATCACCAAGGACCGTCACATTCAAATAACCATTGCAAATTTTTTGGGCTTCCTCGAGGACATTCCACTTGTGCTCTGGCAAATCCCGAAGCAGCAAATATGAAACTCCAGTTTCTTTTAGACCTGCCGCGATTCCTAGCAGTAGGTTTTTTAAGTCCGAGTCGATAAAAAACCGGCAACGATTCTTAAACTCAGAAGGAGAAAGTTTGCCCTGCCATGTAAAAAAATATGGAGGATTCGTAACAATCAGGTCATATTTTTTTTCAAACTCGGGGGTTTGCAAATCGTTGTAATTCCGATTTACAAAATGAAGACTCGTATCAAGGGGCCCGAATCGTTTTACATTCTCCTCAAAGTGTGGCCGATAAGCGTCCTGAATTTCCATAAAGTCAAAGGACGTAGGCATGCTTTGCCCCGCCTCACGACGATGAAATAACAAATCCATTCCGACAATGCCCGAGCCAGAACAAATATCCAGACCACGAAAGCTCGTAAGATCAACATCGGATAAATGCTCAAAAATACGCCGAGACAAAAAAACCGAATCGTGAGAAAAGTGATATTCGTCCGGCTGAGAATAGTTGAATGTATAATGCGGATTCATCGAAGACATGGCACTTCCTACCTGCTGGTCAGCACCGTGTAAAGGTTTTTGTCTCAGCCTGAGACTCGACCATGAGCACATCCCAATTAAAGGCTTTTTCATTTTTCCTAACTAGGATAGAATCAAGGAATGCTTCGTGCGGTGCTTTATTTATCCATATTCTTTACGATTTCAACAATTGCCTATAACAACTGTGCTGGTGGTAAATTTGAAGCAACAGGCGGCTTAAATATCGCAAGCGCAAGTGCTCAGTGCCGGCAAAAAATAATGGCTTCGAGCAAAATCTCTCCTGAATTAGACCCCTCGATTTGTGAGCGCGGTGAAAACTACCAGTGCGACATTCGACACTTCAGACCGAATGTCGCGGCTGGAAAATTCTATGATAATCACTGCTTGAATATCACGAATTTCGGAAAAGCCTGTGTTGCTATTAATACTTACAACTACAACACCAGCACACAATTGCAAAAATCTGAGGCTCCAGATCTCAGCGAAGGGGCGCCCTATAACCGCGACGAAGCCTCCTGTATTAATACCCAGATTACGAATCACGATATCGCACTCATTCAAGGCGATGGAGCTACTCTAGAAGAGGCTCTTTATGCAACAATCGAGCAGTGCCGCCAAAGGAGCCGTCTGTGAGAATCGCACTCATTTCGATCTGCCTATTGCTATTCTCATCGTTAGGACACACTCATGCTCGCCTAAAGGCAAATTCCTCCGTTAAAATACGCAGCACAAGTGACGGAATTAAAACCGGGCCATGCGGAGGCCTTCCGAGAAGCCCAACTCCCACAATTTTAGCTGCAGGACAAACAGTTACAGTCGATTGGGAAGAAACTATATACCACCCTGGCCGTTTCGAGATTTACTTCTCAACAGCAAATGACCAAAATTTTACTCTCCTAAAAACAATCCCGCAGAATCAGAACAACCAAAATTTACCCCATCAATTTTCGACCACCGTCACTCTGCCCAACGTCGCTTGCCAAGCATGCACTCTCCAACTGATCCAAGTTATGCTCGAAAACCCCAACGTCCCTACCTACTACTACTCATGTGCTGACATGCAGCTTAATGCCGCCGCCAACACACCCAATCCCACGCCGACTCCGGCTCAAAACTGCCCAGCTCCATAATAAAATTGATGCGCTGCGCTGCTACGGGCTAGAGTGCTGATTCTGGGGCTTGCTCCTTGAAAAACCGCACTGACTTCAATAGAGTCTGCCGTCCACTCAGGGGAGGGTGTTTTGCGGGCCGGTGCCGTTATTATTTTAATTATGTTTTTTATCCGTGTGGCCATAGCTGGACCCGCGCGCGCCCACTGGGTTAGTTCTTCGCACATCCTGCTTAAGCTCCCTCAAGGAATTCATGTTTTTAACGGCATGCAGTTTGTCTTGGCCGAAAAATCCCCGTCCTCACCGTTACCAAATGCAACGAAACCTTCTTACATTCTTCCGCTCATTGAATACCACAATCACATTGCCTCATTGAGTACAGCAGACCTAGATGCCAACCTCGTCGATCAACTCTTGCAAAAACCTATGAAGCTATTTGTGACTAACAAGTCAGGACAAGTGCTCGACTCCACGTCGCTTCATTTTACGGGCCTACTAAATCAAAACTATTTTTACGACCAAAGTGATCTCGGTGTTCTTTCGACCGCGACTGGATTCAGTGCAAAAATATGGGCCCCCACAGCTGCGGAAGTCACCCTTCATCTTTATCCAAAAGCAGATTCAGACCCACAACATCCCGAGCAAATGCTTTCCATGAAACGCAGCCACGGAGTGTGGGCCTGCAAAATCCCAAGCCAATATAAAAACTATTTCTACCTCTACAAAGTAACCGTCTTTCAACCCGTATCAGATCAAATAGAAAGTTCTTTGGTGACAGATCCCTATAGCTTCGCTCTTGCGATGAATGCAGAGAAGTCCCAGATCATCGATCCAGAAGACCCAAGCACAAAGCCAGTTGCTTGGAAAGCTTTAAAGAAACCACGCATGAACTCATTAAAGGACACTGTCCTTTACGAAATCCACCTTAGAGACTTCACCATCGCGGATGAATCCATGCCCGAGGTTTACCGCGGCACCTTCTTGGCCTTTGCTCAGGGGCAAGCAAAATCCATGCAACACTTAGCTGACCTCGCAAAATCAGGATTAACTCACGTTGAACTCCTACCCATTAATGACTTCGGCTCCGTAAACGAAGACAAATCTCGCTGGCAAAATTTCTCCGGGCCGAGAGGGGCTCTTGAAGAGCCACAAACAATTATTGACCAGATCCGCGGGCAAGATCCCTACAACTGGGGTTACGATCCTGTCCATTATTTTTCACCTGAGGGTAGCTACGCAGTTAAACAAGATGGTCCTTCACGCCTGCTCGAAGTGCGCACGATGGTTGACGCCTTAGCCAAGATGAATCTTCGCGTCGTCCAAGATGTTGTCTTCAACCATACATATCACAAAGCTCTTGAACCCCACTCTGTCTTTGATAAAATTGTTCCTCTTTATTACTACCGTTTAAATGATGAAGGCGAAGCCTACTCAACCTCCTGCTGTGCTGATACCGCCAGTGAAAATCGCATGATGGAAAAACTGATGCTCGATGCTGTAGTGTATTGGGCTAAGACTTTTAAAATTGATGGTTTCCGCTTTGACCTCATGTCTTTCCATTCCCACGACACGATGATCCGTATCCGCGAAGCACTCAGGCGACTGACCGTAGCGCGAGATGGAGTTGATGGCTCAAAAATACTCATTTTCGGTGAGGGTTGGCAGTTCGGCTCGCTGTATGATCTCGCTCCACAAGCCTCAACCCATCTTTTGAATTCCTTTGGACTGGGACTTGGGTTTTTCAATGATCGCCTTCGAGATGCCGCTCGTGGTGGCACAACAAATTCAAGTGAAAAGTCCGATCAGGGCTTTATTACCGGCCTTTACTACGATTTTAACCAAGAGCCTGCAAACCGCAATACTCCGCCCAACCCTGCAGAACAACGAGAAAAACTTTTTCAATTGGGTGACGTCATCAAGGCGGGTCTTGCTGGAAATCTTCGCGACTACATATTTCGTGACTACCGAGGAATCGCCCTTCGGGGTGGAGACATATATTTTCGAGGATCACCGGTCGCAACGGCCGCACAAGCAATCGAAACCATTAACTATGTTTCTGCCCACGATGGCTATTCTTTATGGGACGCTGTTCAAGCAAAATCTCCGTTTTATACTAGCAATCGAAAGCCACATCTAGCCTCTGTTCAAGAAAAGCAACGCATCCAGCAGATGGCCCTCGCTCTTCCCCTGCTCAGTCAGGGAATTCCGTTTATAGAGGGAGGATCTGAACTTCTGCGCTCAAAGTCAGGCGACCAAGACAGCTATGACTCTGGTGACTACTTCAATCGCATTTTTTGGAACAATCAAGAAAACAACTGGGGTCAGGGGCTTCCACCTATCTGGAAAAATTTCGAAGACTGGTCCTTTTGGCGCCCCCGACTCTTAGATCCCGATCTTAGAGTCGATACGAGTCTCATCACGCAGACTAAAAAGTACTTTATGGCGCTGCTAAAACTTCGCAATTCAGAACCGCTGTTTAAATTAAATTCGCTGCAAGAGGTTTCTAGTAAAGTCGCCTTCATCGATACCGACACAGCAAACGCCCCAGGATTCATTGCCATGCATCTCCACGACAGTGCTCAGCATCTCCTCGTTATCTTCAATGCTGACAAAACTCCACGAACATTTTCGCATCCTCTGCTGAAAAATAAGTGGGTTCTTCATCCACTTCTTAACGAGACCGTAGATCCAACCCTGGCCCAGGCTCAAATGCATCCCAAAACACAAAGCCTACTTGTCCCCCCTCGCACAACCCTTGTTTTGAGGGCAGAAAAATGAGATTTCTTGCTCTTATTTTAATTCTTTTATTTAAAACGCCCGCTGTTGCAGAGGAAACTCACATTCAGTTATGGCATCAAATGATATATAGCCACCGCGAGGTTTTGGCTGAAATTCTCAGTGAATTCGAAAAGAAAAACCCTGACATCAAAGTCCAAAGCACCTACCGCGAAACTGAAGAACTTCGCTCCAGTTACCAGTCTGCTGCAATGGGCGGACGAGGTCCCGAAATTATTAGCGGCCCCAGTGATCAAATCGGCCCATTTGCAACAATGGGAATCATCCGCCCTCTAGATTCTATTTTAGATCAAGACTCCTTCGCGAAATATGATACTTTGGCGGTGCCCCGCTTTAAAGGCCAACATTATGTTGTTGGCGACAGCGTCGGAAACAATCTCACTCTGATATATAATAAAAAACTGCTGCCTCGCCCGCCAACAACAACGGATGAACTAGTTGCAATGGGCCTACAATTTCAAAAAGATCACCCCGGCGATTACTTCCTTGCCTTTAATTACACCGAGCCGTTCTTTTTTGTGCCTTTTATTTCTGGATTTGGAGAATCCTTTCTCACCTCTCGCGGAGAGCCTAATTTAAACACTCCCTCGACAGAAAAGGCGCTGCAATTCGTTCTCGACCTTCGGGATAAATATAAAATTATTCCTAGAGAATGCGACTATGAAACCGCCAATGCTCTCTTTAAGCAGGGAAAGTCCGCAATGATTATCAATGGCGATTGGTCCTGGGGAGATTATAAAAATGCCGGGATTGATTTTGGCGTCTCTCGCCTCCCGATGGTTTCAGAAACGGGGCTGTGGCCAAGCCCCCTCGTTGGAACCCGAGGCTACTCTCTCAACGTTCATATGCGAAGCCCTGCGCACTTAGAGGCCTCAATAAAGCTCCTCAAGTTTTTAACTTCTGCAGAAGTCGAACTAGTGCTCACAGAAAAGTTAGGCATAATGCCTTCTCTTTTAAAGGTCCGCAACTCTGAGTCTGTAAAAAACAACCGAACGTTGATCGATTCACTACAAACTCTCGAGGTTGGCACCCCCATGCCAGTCAATCCCGAGATTCGCGCTATCTGGGATAGCCTTCGCACGGAGTACCAAAAAGTACTTGCGGGATCACTCACTCCAAAAGAAGCTGCGGCGCGCGCCCAGAGTCTTTCCTTAAAACAAATTCGCGAAATGAACGAGGTAGTTGAACCAGCAGCTCAAGCAATCATTCTCAAATTTATTTTTATTGTTTTTGCCCTCATTGCGCTTTGGTATTTTCGAAAAGCCGCTGTGCCTTTCTTAAATGGCTTTCAGGGGCCCCAGCGCTTTGCCTACTAGATGATGCTGCCAGCATTCTTAGCTATCTTTGCTGTCATCGTTTTTCGATTTTTTTATTACATTGCTATTTCACTTTCAAACTTCAGCTTAAAAACTTTTCAGGATTGGTCCATCATTGGATTTCATCACTACCTTGATGTGTTCATAGACCCAAAGTTCTACACTCTATTTGTGAAAACAGTTCTTTGGACCCTTATCAATGTCGTATTTCATGTGGGAATTGGAGTACTGCTAGCTCTTTTAATCGAGCAAGTTCTCCCTGCCAAAGGTTTGTGGAGAACTCTTCTGATTATTCCTTGGGCCGTACCTCAGTACATAACAGCACTAACCTGGCGGGGTCTTTTTAACCAAGAGTATGGGCCCATTAACATATTTCTGCAAAACTATTTGCATCTATCGCCAGTTGAGTGGTTAAGCCAGCCCATGACCGCTTTTATTGCCTGTATCATTACAAATGTCTGGCTTGGATTTCCGTTTATGATGATCGTCGCCTTAGGTGGACTGCAGTCTATTCCTCAAAGTCTTTACGAGGCCGCTAAAATTGATGGCGCAAGCGCCTGGCAACGATTTCGTCATATCACGTACCCCCTGCTTGTTCCGGTTATGACTCCTGCCGCTCTTCTTGGATCCATTTGGACCTTTAATAATTTAAATATCATCTGGCTGGTAAGCAACTCTGGCGAACCCGGCGACCAAACCCACATCCTCGTCAGCTATGTCTACAAAGCGGCTTTTAATCTCTATCGCTATGGCTATGCTGCGGCACTCTCAATTTTGATT
>JAMIQD010000049.1:0-3741 GCA_035914755.1 Pseudobdellovibrionaceae bacterium
AAGAGTGGGAAACTCTCGTGGATCTTTGACGATCTTCCCTTCAAAGTAGCAGAAGCCATAATAGGGTAGTGCGGCTTGCTTACCTGACTTGAGTGAACGCTTGTGAGTGACTTTAGGCGTAGGTTCACGCAGCTTTTGTCCCGCTCTTAAAAGACTTGAACGTACTCCATTTTTCGACATCCCAAGCTGCTTTGAAATATCGCGAAGGGACATGCCTTTAGAGTACATTTCAGCTACATTTTTGCTGTCTTCAGCGGAAATTCGTTTGCCGATTTTGACATTAAATTCGGTGAAATCAATAGCTTGCAGTAATTCGTTTATTGGAAAGCGTGGTTCACCATTTCGTCAAGCTAGGATTGGTGTGTCTCTGAGGGCTCTCTAGATGCTTATGAGGCTTTGATTGCGAAACTAGCTTCGAGTAAATAAGTTCTAGACTCGTCCCAATTGCCCGCCAATTTTCTAAATGCGTGACATTTACAAACATTGAAAGGCCCTGCGATTCAAGGAGAAAGAAAAATGGGATCAGTTATAAATTCAGCTGCATATCGTAAGGGGGAACGCATTAGTGATGTGACCGTTGATGATATCAGCGAGGTCATTCTCGAGCCAGACACGTTTATTTGGCTTGGTCTTCATGAGCCAGACGAAACCATGCTAGCAAAAATCAAAGAAGAGTTCAATTTACACGAGTTGGCTATCGAAGACGCACATCATGCTCATCAAAGACCAAAAATTGAGGTCTACGGTGATTCCTTGTTTATTGTTCTTAAGACTGTCCACGAAGAAAATGGAAATACTGTTTATGGAGAAACACACCTTTTTGTAGGAACAAATTTTTTGATTTCTGTAAGGCATGGAGCCTCCGCAAGTTATAAGTATGTTCGAGAACGCTGCGAGAAAAACCCAAAGATGCTCAGCAAAGGCCCTGGATTTGTCTTGTACTCGCTTCTTGATTTTGTAGTCGATAATTATAAGCCAATTGTTTTACAGTTTGAGAGAAAATTTGACCTTCTTGAAGGGGATATATTTAAAGGACAATTTGACAAGCTCGTTATTGAAAGAGTCTATGATCTTAAACTAGAGATTTTAGAACTCAGAAACGCTGTCCTTCCAATCCGAGATATTTCTATAGAACTTATGCGATTTCACGAGCAATTAATTCCAAAGGAACTGCGGCCATTCTTCAGAGACATACAAGACCATGTAGCTCGGTTAATTGAGTCTCTTGATAACATGAGGGAGATGCTAACAACGGCTATGCAGGTAAATTTAGCACTGGTTGGGGTTGCTCAGAATGAGGTCGTCAAGCGACTCGCAGGCTGGGGGGCTATTTTAGCCATTCCAACCGTTATATTTAGTCTTTATGGGATGAATTTTGAATTTATGCCCGAACTGAAATGGACTTTTGGCTATCCGTTAAGTTTGGCTTCGACCATTTTCGGCTGTGTCATACTCTATAGAAAGCTTCGAAAGTCAGGTTGGATATAAAAGGGTATGAAAACATGCTTCACCAATCTTATTTCTTATCTGAATCAATATCGTGTTTCAATTCAGTCGCTTTGTCTTTGACCATATCCTTGCCTTCTTCGAGACGATTTTTTGCCTCTTTTGCCAGGCATTCGGCTTGACTGTCACCGGTTAGCTTTCCACAGAACGCTTCTTTCGTTCGATGAAGACCCTTCTTTGAAGCTCGTTTCGCGGAGTTTGCAGTGACCTGAGCTTTTTCCGCAAGAGTTTCTTCCGCATTACTCAATCCTAAAAAACCAAACAAAGCTATAATTGCAACGATAAATTTCATATTTTCTCCTTGAGAGTATTAACAATTTCTTCATCCTGTTTAGCACATTACATTGATCGAGAAAAAATGACTAGTGACGAATTCAGGACATCTCTAGTGTCACAATGTCCGAAAATCGCTGGCACAAAGCTTGCGTAACAGGCTTGCAGCATCTGCATAAGCGGATGAAAACAAACCACAATGGCACTAGGGGGAATTTATGCATTGGAAATTAGGTCTCTTATCGATTCTTGTTCTTGCGAGCTTTCGAGCACAAGCAGATGATCTTCAATTAGGAACACCAGAGTATGGTGGCACCGGATGTCCAGTAGGATCCGCAAGCGTCAGCTTGAGTCCGGATTCAAAATCCATCAGTATTCTTTTTGATCAGTATGTTGTTGAAGCCGGCGGAGCCAAATCTTTTGATCGAAAAAATTGCAATATTGCGATTCCGGTGTCAGTACCACAGGGCTATAGCATTTCGATCTTTGCCATCGACTATCGTGGCTTTGCCGGCATACCCGCAGGTGGCCGCGCGCAGCTCAGTGTAGACTATTTTTTGGCGGGTATGGGACGCGGAATTCGCACTACCAAAACTTTTATGGGACCCACCTCTTCGGACTATTTAAAATCCGACAGTCTTGGAATGGAAGCCGTTGTATGGTCCTCATGCGGAGCAAATACGATCTTGCGCGCCAATACGACAATGCTAGTCCAATCAAATTCCCGTAGAGAGCAAGTTATGGCCACGGTGGATAGTGCCGACGTCAATGCTGGCTTAGTCTACCACGTCCAATGGAAACGTTGCCAATAAAGTAAGCCTCACAAGTGAGGAGAAAAAAAATCTCCTCACTCTTTCAAGGAGAGTCCACGATGCGATTTCGATCCGTGTTTGCAATAGTTCTTTGGATTTTCACAGTCGCCTCAACGACACAGGCTGGGGATCGCGAACGTCCCTTGCGCCGCGGAAGACCACAACATCGGGGCAACGAAAACTCCCAGCCTGTTACACAGGTCACAGTCGGCACCCCCGTCTACGGCGGCAACGGATGCCCTCAAGGAACCATGCGAGCTGTCTTCTCACCGGATAATTTATCATTTAGTTTGTTATTCGATCAATTTATTGCCGAAGTCACCGACCCTGCGGGATCGCCTCGAGATATTATGACCTGCGATGCGATGATCCCGATGCAAATTCCAAACGGAATGCAAATGTCGATCACACGAGTCGACCTTCGTGGTTTTTCTGCGCTGCCAGAACAGGCACGAGCCGTTCTGCATTCTGTTTTTAACTTTCGCGGACGCGGCGATGGGGAACGCATGAATCTGCGCTATAATTTCAGTGGCCCCCTCATGGAAAATTATGAGGTTTCGAGTGATACGTTGGGCCCTGGTGACACCGAAACATCTCCCTGCGGAGGCTCCTTTCAACTGCGTATTTTGAACCAGTTGCGAATTCGTGCTGCAAAAAAAGGTGAGCCCGCTTCGATCACCCTTGACAGCGTCGATGGGGCCTCAGAAGCAACTTACTTCGTAAATTGGCAAACCTGCAACACAAACAAAAAAATTAGATTCGACACATCCTCGCCCTTGCTTAGAATCTCAAAATGAGAATCCCGAATTGAAATATAGAACAACCAAAATAAATCCCAAAAGTCGCTTTGAGTGGGATTTTACCTCGAATGCGGTAGACTGAAAGCCTGGGGGAATTTAAAAATGCGCGCAGCATTTCTAAAGCTATTTATTGGCCATGGCGTTCTTATATTGGTTTTGTTATTTCAGAACTGCAGTGGCGGCGGGTTTTCATTTACGAGTAGCAGTATGAGTCCCGAGGACCGGGCGTTAGCATCATCTGCGCCGGTGGTGTCAATGGCCACATCTCCGGAAGCTCTTTCAAACTCTCGTTCTTTTGATTTTAAGTTCAGTGTTTCAACCAATAAATTTGCGAGTGTAAAATCAGTCTC
>JAMIQD010000050.1:0-2569 GCA_035914755.1 Pseudobdellovibrionaceae bacterium
ACTTGAAAATATACTTGAACGCTCAGGACTCCGAAAAGGAGAGGAGTATACTCTTCAGGGGGCGAACATGGATCTTCGCGGCGAAAATGGCGAAGTCCAAAGGCCCGATGTCATCGTGAATCTTCCTGACGGCAAGCACTTGGTCGTCGACTCAAAAATGACATTAAATGCCTACGAAGCCTACAGCAACTGCAACTCGCCCGAAGATCAAGAGCGTTTGGGTAAACTTCACGTTGAATCCTTAAAAAAACACATCGATGGACTCAGCGAAAAGAAGTACTATGCGAACGAGAAGCTTATTAGCCCTGACTTCGTAATATTGTTTATGCCCTTAGAGCCGGCCTTTGCCTTGGCCTTCAAGATGAAACCTGAACTTTTTCAAACATCTTGGGACAAACAAGTCGCCATTGTGAGCCCTACCACTCTATTAACCACGTTAAGAACAGTCGCCTCTTTGTGGAAGCAAGAACGCCAGCAAAAAAATGCCCTGGATATCGCAAAAAAAGGGGGCCTTCTTTATGATAAGTTCGTTGGGATGGTCAAAGATATCGAGAATTTGGGAGACAAACTCGGTGCTGCCCAAAAGGCACATGATGACGTGATCAGCAAACTTGCAACCGGCAAAGGCAACCTAATCCGACAAGTTGAAGAACTAAAAAGCATGGGAGCTAAGACCGAAAAATCCATCCCCATGATCGAGGGCTAAATTAGCAATTACCTATGTAGTTGGTATTCGCAACAAATGAAGCCAAACACCTGCGATCTCATCAATTAAAAGCTCTTTATTAAGAGTTTTTATCTTTTCATCAACAGAAGCTTGGGCCGCCGCCCTCAATAAGTAGGTCAGCAGAAAAATAATGGTGTCGTAATCATCCGCAGAATAGCCGCCTTTAAACTTCGTCTGAAGATGCGTCCAAATAAGCTCGGCCATAATGCGATGAAAACTTAGTGCCTGAGTGACCTTGCCTACCGATGACATCAGGTCAATCAAGGCCTTTCGATACATCAGATCCTCATGCTCTATACGAAAGTAATTGCCTAAGATCTCCCGCATCACTTGATGAGGCCCTAACTCTGGTGAAAGCAATTCAATCCTGGATTTCATACGTTGATACTCAACATCGAAGGCCTGATCTATCAAAGCCCCAACAACGGCTTCTTTAGATGGAAAGTACTGATAAAGGGAGCCAATACTAACTCCAGACTCTTTAGCAACTAGGTTGGTACTTAACTTCTGCATCCCATCTCGCCGAATAATCCGCTTCGCCCCCTCAAGTATAACCTGATAGGTCTGACGTGATCTGTTTTGTTTGGGAGATTTTCGGGGCTCCACAGCAACTGGAGTCCTTTTTTTATTCATGAATCAATATGCCTTTTCAATAATCGAGCTACCAACTGAATCTTTCGATTATTAGAGCATCTGAATTCGAACAGGTCATCTTAATTTAAATCTATATAGACTTATCTGGAGCTTCCTTAGTCTGGGGGGATAGCTTTATCGCAACATCTATGCCTGTAGATTGATCTTTGATTGAGATCATCGGATTCTGCACAACTCGCTGCTGAAGCTTTGCGAAAATGGGCTCTCGAATAGCCAAATGATTATCCTGAAGGACACATTGACGAGCAATTCTCTCCGTAACATTTAAGACAATTGGAGCTTTTAAATTTGCTGTCATCTGGGTGGGATCATCAGGAATCGTCACGATAGAAAAATATCGAGCCTGATTTTGAGTCGCTAGCTTCAAAGCCTCAAGATCACTCTTGGTCAAAGTGGCCTTATAAGATTCCGTGAATAACTCAGGCTCTAATACTGGAAAGGCAATGTGCATTGACTCACAACTTTGGAGCCAAGCAAAAATTTCATCGCTGGGGTCATCCAACAAAACAAACTGGCGGAGATCCGCAAACCCCAAAAGGCCCTCTGGAAAGGTCAAAACATCGTTGTCTTGTAATTCTATGCGGCCAAATCTGGACGTATTAATAATCACACAGCCCCCCTCTACACTTAGACACGCAGACCCAAACAAATGGTCACTGCCATTTTTAAATCTGGACCTAAATCTGGGAAGACTCAAATGAAATCTGCGCTCTATGACAAGGCGCTCCTGAAGGGACTGGCAGAGCCAGAACGGCTCTCAAGGGTGCTACTATTCTAAATTTTATGTTTTTAACAGCCTCGCAACGGAGCGAGTTTTATCAGATGACACAGTTGCTGACTGCTGATTCTGCTCTTGGATCGCCATATAAACTTCTTCACGATGAATTTTAGTATCCTTAGGGGCTTCAATTCCTAGGCGGACCTGTTTTCCTTTGATTTGAACAACGCGAATCTTGATGTGATCATCAATAGCGATGCTTTCACCCAACTTCCTTGTGAGAACCAACATAGGATTACTCCTTTATTCCTAGCAGGGACTTCCTGCCCTTCCATGCACAATTATTATCGGCATGTCTGAGCGGAACTGTAGGTATAATTTCTATTTTAGAAAGTCAAGAAGGCTAGGTTGAATAACCTTGCCCGAGGTCTCAAGAGTTGCGCGCAGGGCGCTATCTGTTTTGTTCATAT
>JAMIQD010000051.1:0-7000 GCA_035914755.1 Pseudobdellovibrionaceae bacterium
TCAACCTTAGGGCCTTTCTGATTAGAAACTTTAAAAAGCCCCTCAACAAGCCCGCCAGATGGTGCTGGTGTCTCTTTTACAACAGGCGCTTTAAAGCTAATGATAAATCCCCAATACTGCTCGACCTTAACTCCACCACGAGCCGCGTACGCAGAGCTTAAAGCAACAAGGACCTGAGGTCTTTTATCGATTTGCGATAGACTTGTTAGATTCTGAATAGCCTCAGAATAGCTCCCGCGATCAATGAGCACATAGCCATCATCAATCGGATCTCTGCGGACGTTTGCCTCATTTTTTTGACAACCGCAGCTAAAAATGAATGTTCCCGCAATCAAAGCGAGAGTTATTTTGCTTCTCATATATACAATACCCCAAACCCCGAGAAGCAAAGATAGAGCCAAGGTGCTTACGCCCCAGGTGGGCCTAGAGATCCATCACGATGTAAGAGATACAATGACTGTACAAAATTTAGTCAAAAAAAAGCCCGGTCAAGTGACCGGGCTAGAAAAACTATTCAGAAAAATCAAACCCTACTACTCAAGGTGCTTCAAAAGATTGTTGCCACCAACATAGAAAGTCTCAGCTTGCTCGAGATGTGACATCACCGATTTAACCTGCCACTTCATCAGCATTTGCATCCCCGCAACAGGAGCTTCTTTAGTGCCCGTGTTAAACACGCTTGGCACCTCGGCCTGCGCATCTAAGCTGAAACCCCAAGAAACATCGATATCTGCAGGCATGATGGTCGCGTTAGTAAGGTATTTACCCTGACCATTCAAAGAGCCACCGGCAGTGAAGCTAACACGGTATGCAAAGGTCACAACTTCTGCCCCATAGGCATTTTCATATGCGACTTTATATACTTTAGACTTCGGAACATTCCATCCCGTAAGATCTGACCAGCAAGTCAATCCCTGCGGAAGAGCGTTTGCAGTGTAGGTTTTGATATTCACTACAGGACGACCGGCATCCAAAATAGCCCAAAGCTTCTTACCAATATTGATAATACGGTCAACAACAACCTCGATCGCACTTAGAGGATCCGCATTCGACGTTTGATCAGAAGTCACGCCTACCAAAGTTTTCTGTGATGAATCGCAGCTCTCAAGCAAACCGGCCTGCGCCAAATTTTGAGACTGGGCTTCATACTGAGATGAAACGTCGAAAACTCGTACCTTTGTTAGTTGAAAATACTTTGGATCAACGTTGTCTGATGCGTGAGCCGTAAAGGCCGCGATAGATAGCAAAATGATTGAAACAAACTTTGACATGAAATTCCCCCGATTCTCGAAATGACGTTATGAATTCTGGCGCAGTTCTAACAGGGGAAATCTTTTTTTCAATCTTAAACTGTGATGCCGCGTATTAAGAAGTGGTCTCGGCGCTATTGACGCCAGGTTAAAGTCACCATGGGGAATACCCAGCTCTTCTGTGCTGAATTAGAGGACTCCACTTTGTTCACGACTTTTTTTGTGTAGTTAGCTGAATAATAGTTCAAACTAACGCCAATATTCAACTTTTCATCTCGAATTGGGGCAAGAATGGCAAACTGGCCAAAAAGGCTGCCACCCTCCCATGTTTCATCCGTCGCCCCCGACGAGTAAGCTCCTCTCGCAAGATAACCATAGGCTGCCGAGACACTATATATTCCCGCCTTATCAATATTCCAACGAAGGACAGGTCCCATATCCAGTGATGAGTAACTCGTGGTAACTGAACTTGCGGTGTTTGATTGCGAGATCCCAAACGCCGACCATCCGATGTACCATCTCGCACTTTGGTCCAGATTAAACATCAAATTCGCATTATAAAAATACTGGGTTCCACTTGAAGAAGTGTCAGTATTCAAAGTGTCTGCAAAATAAATAGCGCCAAAATCTAGCAAGGCTCTTGCTTGCGCAACTTGGGTTAGCATGAGAATTAAAAGTAGAATAAAATTCTTTTTCACTATCTGATTTATCGACAGAATTTGTCTATTTTTGCACAGGACAAAGATACAGAAACCTAACTCCTACGCTCGAGAAGGGCCCCATAAAAGCCATCGAACCCCTGCAAATGCGGAAAAACATGAATCTGCTCGACCAACTTCCAGTCGTTTCCATGAACGGATAAAAATTTATCGATTTGATGATGATTTTCTACAGGAAGAACACTGCAGGTTGCATAGACCATCATCCCTCCTGGCTTAACCACCTTGGAGTAGCTCTTGAGAAGATCCGCCTGCAAAACTTGCAAGCGTTCCACCTCTTCGAGAGTGATTTTCCATTTCTTGTCCGGATTTCTGCGCAGGACACCAAGACCAGAACACGGAACGTCGAGCAATAGGCGGTCAGCACAGGACTCGAGTCGCTTGATTGTTTTTGTTGAGTCAATCACTCGTGTTTCAATAATGTCGACTCCATTTCGCCGAGCCCGCGCTTTTAGATCTTCTAGCTTCCAATCGTGAATATCCATCGACACAATTTTGCCTTTATTTTTCATCAAGGCTGCGAGATGAAGACTCTTCCCTCCAGCCCCGGCACAAGCGTCCACGACTCGTTGCCCTGACTCCACCCGAAGCAAAGGAGCGACCATCTGCGAAGCCCCATCTTGAACTTCAAATAGTCCTTTTTTAAAGGCCTCCGTAAGAAAGACATTTGATCGCTCAGCCAAACGAACTGCGTCGTTCAACCCAGCCACTGGAAGGGCTACTATGCCCTCTGCTTGCAAGGCCTCAATAAGCTGATCCCGAGATCCACGCAAGGTATTTGCCCTCAGGAAGACCTCGGCAGGCTTATTTAATGACTCTAAAATTTCGTCCCATTCAGCGCCAAACTCCTTTTGTCCATATTCATAAAGCCAGTCTGGAACCGACTGCTTAACTGCTCCAGAGGTTATACTGCTTTTATTTTTATGAAATTTCTCTTTGTCAAAATCTCTAAATTCTGGCCAGTCTGGAATCTGGTTGTAAGTATTAAAACACCAGGCGGTCCAGAGACGTAAAACATCTGTTTTATCCACTGTCGACTTCTGAGTTGGATCAAAACCAGCAAGAGCACCGAGATAGCGCCACCAGCGAACAATTTCATAAACACTTTCAGCGAAAAAACGGCGATCACGAGCTCCCCATTTTTTTTGGGCCTTCATGAATTTTTCGATAACTTTATCTGCATGACGAGACTGTGTGAAAATTTCTTCCACAGCAAGAACGATCTGCTCAACAATAGGACGATGAAATTTTAGAATGTGAATACCGCTCCTGCAGATAAGAACGTGCCATTGAATTGACCCGAATTCCACAGCTGCAGGTGATTTTTTAAACCAGTCTCGATAAAAAAGCCAGCATTCTCAAAAACGTCAAAAAATCGCGCCCCCGCAATCAACTGATAATCCAATGAAATTGAAGCCTCATCTTCTGCTTGACGAAAGAAAACACCAGGCCCCAAGCCAAATCCAAAGTACAATGGAAACTTGGAAGATGCGTCTGGAAAGGTTATCAAAGGCAGAATTGAAAGTTTCAAAGGCTTCGTCTCGCCTGCGGCTACAAGGTTGTAGCTAATGAAGTCTAAACGAAGACTTAGATCCATCGAATTTCGCCATTCTCCAACTCTATAGGTGATACCCACAGTGTAGTCACCCACGTCCATTTGCTTATTAACACTCCCCCACTCGTAGCTAGTCGAGCTCATCATCTTACCCGCGTGAATCGCTAGATAATGATTCTCGGGCCCAATGGCGCCTGACACCTCTGCAGACTGATAATTGCCTTCATCTGCGTCCGGGTTTCTATTTTCGAAATACTTTTCAGCGGCTCCGCGTCCGACACGAGGAGGCTCAGCCCAAGAAAAACCACAAAAACCCAACAACAAAACAAAGGTGACAACTGTTTTCATGGCTCCATCATAAGCAAAGACTGGCCCGTATTAAAGCAAGTTCGAACTGATTGGCAAATAAATGACTCGAAACGTCATATGCTGTTTTCACGAGAGCATTGATTGACGCCTTGTTCTCGTCTTTCGTAGTCTGGAACCTAAACAGGAGCGAGACTTTAGCCTATGAAATGCCCCTATTGTAGTCATGGTGACGACAGAGTTTTGGATACGAGGGTTCAGAAGGACGGCTCTATCCGGCGTCGTCGCGAGTGCCTTGATTGCAAAGCTCGCTTTTCAACCTTAGAAACGCTCATGGTTAACTTTCCGCAAATAATAAAAAAAGACGGCCGCAGAGAGGCTTTCAGTAAAGAAAAAATTCTCAAAGGTCTTCTCGCTGCCTGCCAAAAACGCCAGGTAAGCCACGCGCAACTAGAAGCCATCGTCGAAAGAATCGCCTCATGGGTGATAAACCGAGGAGAAAATGAAACCTCTGCCCGCCTCATTGGCCTAAGGGTGATGGCTGAATTGAAACAACTGGACGATGTTGCTTACATCCGATTTGCTAGTGTCTATCGCACTTTTAAAGACGTCCAAGAATTTGTTGAAACCCTAGAGGGCCTTGAGACCCTAGATGCTATTGATCCAAATAATCCTCAACTCCCATTAACCTCTGTGATCTCCACTGGAAAGCTTGAAAACGATGAGAAGACAATCCCGGGAACTCGCTCTACAAGTCCTCTTTCAAACTGAATTCGCGCCGCCAATTTCTTATCCTGATCTTATGGAGGTCCTAAGCACTTCCTTAGAAAAGGAGATCGTCCAGTACGCGGACGAGATCATCCGAGGAGTTCAGGACAATAAGGGCGATATCGACAATAAAATCCAAATGGCAAGCGCCCACTGGAAAGTAGACCGCATGGCTACAATTGATCGCAATATTTTGCGTATCGCAGTTTACGAAATGCTTGTTGCGAGCCCGCCTCTAAAACAGAATATTGTAATCAATGAGGCGGTGGAGATTGCAAAAAAATTTGGAACCACTGAGTCTGCAAGCTTTGTGAATGGTCTGCTCGATCAGGTCGCGAAGGCCCGCTGATATGAATGTACTGTCCTCTGCCAGCGCTTTTAATCCAGGATCCGACTTGTGGATTCTGCCGGATGTTTCCTCTTCAAATTGGACAGCAAAAGTCGATTGGTATTTGAATTTTCAGATTATCCGCTCGGATCGACACCCTCGTCCTGAGCAACAAAATTTTATTACACATATTCAAAATGAAACTGAACTTGAGATCTTTACACAACCTGCAACACACAACTCGCCGCTAATGATAAGTTCAGAACATTTTTTTCCTAACAAGTGGGTTGTTGTCGTACGTAATAGTGAGAATTTTGGTTTTTGGGTCCGACAGAGTTCAAATATCTGGGAGAATCTAAAGCACCCCACGTTAAGAATCTTTCTCCCAACTGGACAAAGCGCCAGCTCCTTTCATAATGAATGGCTATCTCTTCATACTTTCGAAGATTTTACTCTGGTGCTTGATTAATTCCTTCAAACTTGAGGAAATAGTTCTATGAACATACTCACTCACTTCCAGAAACGTATAGAATCTATTCTCGACATCGAAATTGATGCCCAAAATGATGACATCCTCAATCTTAAAAAAAATTTTGAAGTCGCAACTGACCCGCGAACTTTAGAGGGACTCTCTGAAGGCTTGCCAGAAGACCATTCCGACAGGGCCGTGATCCTGTTTTCGAGAATTTCTCTCTTTTTTGATGCCGGAATTTTTTTGGAATTGGATCAACAAAGTTGGGAGCCTCAGGCTCAGTTCCATTTTGGCCAAATTAAACCTTTAAAAAACCCAAGCAAAACAAAGATTTCACTGCCAAATATTCCGCTAATGACCGTTCTTAAAACGAACACTCAACCAATATTAGAAAAATTAAATTTACAAACCCTGGATCCTCAAGGAAAAACCGTTTGTCTTTTCATAAAACCTGCACCAGATTTTTCGTTCCTTCTATTTTCTTCACTACCAGAACTTTGGTTGAAGGAACACACTCGTCTGGTCACAGAGGCTATCCAAAAAGGGTTTTATAACGAATGACAACCTGGACAATATATATTCTTTCTGACGGCACAGGTGAAACAGCCGCTACGATGATTAGAGCCGCACTGGTGCAATATGCAAATAAGGATATAAACATTGTCCGCTGTAAAAATGTTCGAACTGAAGCCCAAGCTGAAGCGCTGGTCGACGACTGCTTTGAGCGACGAGGATTTATTGCTTACACTGTTGCAGCACCAACCATGAGAAAAAAAATTCACGAGCTGGCCACGGCAAAAGGAATTCCATCTTTTGACCTTCTCGGGCCCCTGCTCAACACTCTAGACACCTTTTTCGGAGACGCAAATATTAGCGGCGTAAACGTCCTTCGTGCTGTCGATGAAACTTACTACAAAAGAATTGAAGCCATTGAGTTTACTGTTAAACATGATGACGGCAAAACTCTCACTCATCTCAATAAAGCAGATATTGTATTGGTTGGCATTAGTCGGACTAGCAAAACACCTTTGTCAATTTTTCTCAGTCACAAAGGCTGGAAAGTCGCGAATGTTCCCTTGGTTTTAAACACGCCACTTCCTGAAGAGCTATTTAAGATTGATCAGCGCCGCATTGTCGGTCTGATTATTGACATTGAAAGCCTGCACCGAATTCGAAAGAACCGTCTAGAAAAATTCGGCCAAGATCCCGGAGGGGAGTATGCCTCTATTTCTCATATCGTAAAAGAAATTGAGTACGCGGAGCAGATCTTTCGGCAAAATAAGCGCTGGCCCGTCTTTAATGTCACAGAGCGAGCCCTTGAAGAAACTGCGGCCGAAATTGTACGTATCATCTCGGCTCGCCTGGGATTACCAGATTCAGCCCTTTTTTAAATTGAGCTAAGCCTTTTCTTGAGTTGCTATGGTTTGATAAAGGATTTCTGCCAATTTTTTGGCATCGGAATTTTTCCGATAATAGTAGGTCATATCAATTTCGTAGTGAAACTCCTTGATGTGAACATGACTCAAACGGCCGGCACGAACCTGCTTACGGATCGAATGTGCCGGTAAAAAACCCCAGCCCAAGCCGGACTCAATCACTCGT
>JAMIQD010000052.1:0-2539 GCA_035914755.1 Pseudobdellovibrionaceae bacterium
GTAAAAAACCTTCACACAAAGTGTGGTCAGCTGATGAGGTTGTATTTGCAAAACCAACCGTGGCAAGCAAACACACCCCCGCGAAAAAACGCGACAAAGCAAAACGAGTCATAGTTCCCCCTCCATGAATAAATTATGACATCCGGAAATCGTAACAACAGCACTATCGGTAGTACAAACAAAATATACGAAATTGTCATAAATTTTTCTTATGTCCGTAATAACTTAAAGACATTCATAGGGTAGCATATTCGAAGCTGATAAGACATTGTCGGCACAAACACAACAACAGACCTAGGAGTCAACAATGGAAACCTCGACATCACAAGACCTAAAGAGCGCAACGAAAGAACTTACTGCCTATGCAAGCGACAAAGCAAAGCAGGTGCAAAAAAAGGCTGAAGACGCGATTGAAACCTCATCAACATTTGTGAAGGATCACCCCCTTTATACGGTCGCGGGCGCAGCTACTCTCGGCTTCGTTGCAGGCATGTTACTCCGCCGAAACAAACATTAATTTTCGACATCGAGGACTCCCTAGAAATAGGGTCCTCGAGTTTTTATAAATTTAGTCTCTCACTTTTGGAGTCAACACATGTTTAAATGGGTAGGTTTTATTCTGTCTTTTATCTTTGGACGTCTCAACGCCCAAACGCCCCTTGCTTTTCAAATAAAAGAGTCGGCACTAGAAGCTTTCGACGAAATGACTCTCAAAAGCAGAAAAACCGTCCGCCTGATATTGGTGGCTGCGGCCTCGGTGTTATTTATTTGCGGCGGATTTTTCATTGCTTTAATTGATGCCACCCAACAGTACGATCAGAACGGGATTATTTTTATCAGCTCCGCCTTTGTTTCTGGTATTCTCCTGACTCTTTTTTCTTCGGCCGTATTTATCTGGGTCTTTACATCTGCCTGGCCAGGAATTGCAAAATCCCGCCTTAAAACTTCGGAAGACACACTGAGCCGTAATTTGCCTCCCCATCAACCATCCAATATCGAACTGGCGATTAGCGCCCTTATTATGGATTTCGTGCATGAGCGCGAAGAAAATCGCGCCAAAAATGCAAGCGAGGATATAGAAAGCCCTCACTCTGACAGCGAAACCCCGCCCCTCTATTCTCACTGAATCTGAATAGCAAAAAACCCTTTACCTTCCAATAATCAGGGGGTCATAATGGCCCTCTGATTATTGGAGCAGGTATGATAAATTGGAACGTAAGCCCGACACTGGTACACCTAGGCCCTCTGCAACTTCGCTGGTACGGCCTGATGTTTCTTACTGGCTTTCTCATCGGCTACCAAGGCATGAGAAAAATCTGTCAATGGGAAAAAAAACCGGTTGAAAAACTGGATTCGCTTTTAACTCATATTTTTTTAGGAACTTTGATTGGCGCAAGGCTGGGGCACTGTCTTTTCTATGAACCCGCTTACTACCTTGCTAATCCGATTCAAATACTAAAAATTTGGGAGGGTGGCCTCGCTAGCCACGGGGGCAGCCTTGGCGTCTTGATCGCCATCTGGCTCTTCTCTCGCAAAAATCGCGAGTTTCCGCTGTGGTGGATTTTTGACCGCGTGGTGATTTTTACCGTTCTGACGGGAGCCTTTATCCGCATTGGCAATTTGATGAATTCAGAAATAATCGGGAGACCAACAGACGCTCCTTGGTCCTTCATCTTCGAAAGAGTCGACCAACTTCCGAGACACCCCACGCAAATCTACGAAAGCCTCTGTTACTTTGTCATCGCCCTCATTGGCTGGCTTATATACCGCCCTCTGAAAGCAAAGCTCCCGGCGGGCCGAGTTTTTGGGCTCTCGCTGGCCTTAGTTTTTAGCGCAAGATTCTTCATCGAGTTTTTCAAAGAGAACCAAGAGGCCTTTGAGTCCTCGATGCCGCTCAACATGGGGCAAATTCTTAGCCTGCCTTTTATTTTGGTTGGATTTTATATTTTCGCTAGGTCCTTTAAAAAAGGGACTAGCTAGATAGAGAAACCGTCTCAAAATGGGGCACCCCGAACCCCGCGCATAATCCCAACCAAGGTCTAGTAACATCCTTTGTCGGTAATGAGTTATACTCATAATATGAAGTACATCTACATTCTTGAAAATGATCCAAAATTTCGAGATGAGATGGTCGAGGCCATACAAAAAATTGATTCGCAGTTGGCGATCCGTTGGTTTGACTCCCTGGAGCTTTTTGCGCAATGGATAAAAATGGCAATGCTAGAAGGCCCCGCCTCTCTTCCTAAAGGCGGCCTTGCGCTGCCTGAACTTGCCGACCAAGAGGTCTCCGGAAACAACCACCAACTTGTTCTCGTTATTAGCAAAAATGAATTTCTCGGTGCTAAAAATATGGCTCTGCTGCATAGAACGAGAGACCTCTTTATTGCTCGAGGTCTTTGCACGACTCAGGATCCAACCTCTCTGGTCATAACTAGCTTCGAAGACCCCGATTTCGATATACGCCTCATCGGAGATCGTATTATCAACAATTTGATTTTTAAACCCTTCGACAAACTGATCCTACAGCAGCATCTCGCCT
>JAMIQD010000053.1:0-3668 GCA_035914755.1 Pseudobdellovibrionaceae bacterium
TGGTCTAATGAGAGCACTAAATCATACAAAACACTAATTCTATAAGTGTTTTGATACCACGAGGGTAACACTATGACAGAAGCTAAGACGGCATCTGAGTTTTTGCTAAGAGCTTTCGACGAGCGCAAAGAAAAAAATCCGAGATATTCGCTGCGAGCCTTTGCAAGATCATTAGGCGTCTCGTCAGGTCAGCTTTCAGAAATTCTATCTGGCAAAAGGCCTCTTTCTCACAAGCTAGCTCGAAGAATTTCTATAGCCATGACCCTAACTGATGGACAGTCTAAAAACTTGATCCTCCTGGTCTCCCAGCAAAAGCATTTTCTAGAGGCAGAAGGGGTGAACTCACGCCACCTATCTGAAGAAGAAAAAGCCTTAATGGCGATCGCTCGCAAATTAGAGCCCAACAAACAGACCGTTCTTTTAGATTTTGATAGTGGCAACAAAGAACAGGGCTTTTCCGATATGGATGACGAAATTGTTCACGAGGTAAAAAAAGCGATTCGTAGCTTCCGTAAAAAGCTAAAAAAAGTTCTTGAGACAACCAACAGAAAATCTACACCTTTGTTTGACGAAAAGGCCTGCTAACGGCCTGAACGAGGTGGCCATGGGATTTGCTCATAGCCACCGGCAAAGTTGCGAGCTCTTTTGTATCCCAAGCGCTGCAGCGCCCAAGCTACAGCTCCAGAACGAACGCCATGGTTACTAATTAAATAGATTTCAGTCGTTTGATTTACGCCAGCCTCATTTAAGGTCTTCATGATCACAGGATTCGGATCCATCTCATCGGTATAAAAAGTCCGCCAATCTATATTTTTAAATTTAAAGGTCCGCGGACTTCGCTTGGATAAGTTATCAATGGAATGCTCCTCTAAGGAGCGAACATCAATGACTACAAAGTCTTCAGTTTTCACAGGAAGTAAAATCTGAGACAGTGCTTTTTTCTTCGCCTTCGACGCGGGCGCTGATGTGCGTTCGATTTTTTTTCGCAATTCCTTCCAAGTCACTTCTAGCGAGGTCTGAACTTTTGCGTCCCAAAATCCCTTGTTCGCGACGGGTAAGTTTTCATCCTTTTTTTCTCGGAAGGCCTCACTCGTGGCCAATTCAATATTCTCGATGCCAAGACTCTCAAGGGTCCAGGCAACTCGCCCCTCTTCTCCCCTGCCATTCTTACCTCGGCCGAGGATAAGAACCGGAACGCTTGGATCAATACCGATCAGGGCCAATCGACGCGTTATAGAATGCAGATCTTTGTCGATCAGTCCGCGGGCCTCTGGTCGCCTGCGGGAAAAATCCTCCCAGGCAACATTGATGGCTCCTGGCACATGAGACATATTGAACTCAAAGGGAGGGCGCACATCTAAAATAACAACGCCCTCTCGCAGTTTTTCTTGCTGACCCTGCTTTCGAGATAGCGCCGGCGAATCCGAATACACCTTAGTTGGCTTCGGAGCGCATGCGGCAAAAATCAATGCCATGACAAAAAAAATAAATTTCATTATTTATGTATCTTCATGGTCGGAAAAAATAAAATATCTCGGATACTCGGACGGTCTGTCAAAATCATGACGATTCTTTCAATCCCGATTCCGACTCCTCCTGTGGGTGGCATACCTGAATCTATCGCCAGAATAAAATCCTCATCCATCGGATGAGCTTCCTCATCTTGGCCGCGATTGGCTTCTTGTTCTTTGAGGCGAGCGAGCTGATCCTCAGGGTCATTCAACTCCGAGTAGGCGTTGCCAATCTCCATGCAAGCGGCAAAAGGCTCAAAGCGCTCTACCTTGCGACTATCTTGGCGATGAATCTTTGTTAATGGCGAAATTTCTTTCGGGTGATCTAACACGAAAGTGGGTTGCCACAAATGCTGTTCGGCCGTGAGCTCGAACAGCTCCATGATCATTTCGCCACGAGAATACTTCTCTGTCTCTCGGGTGCCGTTTTTCTTCAATGCCGCAAAAATTTCGTCGTCCGTTGCCTTGTCAGGATCAAGCCCCGCGTACTCACGAACCCCATCATAAACCGTCAACCGCCTCCATGGCGGCGTAAAGTCGATTTCTTTGTTCTGATAGGTCACTTTCATACTGCCAGTGATCTTATGGGCCAGGGTTGAAATCAGATCTTCGAACTGATTCATTTGATAATTGTAGTCAGTATAAGCTTCGTAAAACTCAAGCAAAGAAAACTCAGGATTGTGGGTGCGATCAATTCCTTCATTGCGAAAATTCTTAGATATCTCGTAAACTTTTTCAAAACCTCCAACAATTAGACGCTTCAAATAAAGCTCTGGTGAGATCCTCATATACAACTTCATATCAAGAGCTCGGTGATGAGTTGTAAAGGGAGTCGCCGCAGCACCTCCATATATGGGCTGTAGCGTTGGCGTTTCGACCTCCATAAAACCACGATCATCTAAGAAACGACGGACTTCTCGAATAATTTTTGAACGCGTCTCAAAAACCTTGCGAGAGTCTGGATCTGTCATAAGATCCAAGTGACGATGTCGGTACTTAATCTCGATGTCTTGCACCCCGTGAAATTTTTCGGGCAGAGGCTCAAGAGATTTCGTTAAAATTTCAAAGTGCTTGCAATAAAGAGAAAATTCTCCTTTTTGCGATTTAAAAACGTAGCCTTCAATTCCAACAATGTCGCCCAAATCAATCAACTCAAAAGACGTTCGCTCTTTTTCAGAAAGCTCTTCAACTTTAACATAGACTTGCAGAGTCCCCGTTTGATCCTGCACATTAAAAAACGAGGCCTTTCCCATGGATCTCAAAGTCATCAGCCGCCCAGCAATTTTAAACACAGCCTCTGGCTTTTTCTCTCCCGCCTGAAGTTCACTCGCAAACTTCTCGACGATCTCAGCAATCATTCCAGTTCTTTCGAAGGAATAGGGATAGGGATTGATACCCTTCTCGCGAAGTGCGTGCAGCTTGCGACGTTTTTCAGTGCGCAGAGGGTTCTCATGGATCGACATTAATGAGCCTTTCCTGAAAAGATATCCATCACATTTTGCAAAAGCTGTATCGCTTCTTTTTTCGGACGTTGGAAAGCATTTCGCCCCATAATGCTGCCGAAGGCACCGCCCTGAGCTAGCTGTTTTACTTCGGCCAAAACATCTTCAGTGGACTTTGCCTCGCCACCAGAGAAAATCACAATCCGCTTGCCATTGAAAGAGGACTGCACCACATGACGGGCTCGATCAGCCAAACTTGCAACTTTAATCCCCTGAGCCTGATAGACCTTGCGGGCCGCTTCTTGCTCAATATGTGCTGTTGGCGGTTTGACTTTGATGATATGAGCACCCAACTGTGCCGCGATGTGAGCGGAGTACGCAATCACATCCATTGCTGTCTCTCCTTCTTTGGAGAGCTGCTCGCCGCGAGCATAGGACCAAATGATCACCGCTAGTCCCGCCTTTTTAGCTTCAGAGGCTGCGACTGAAATCTCTTCATACATCTGTTTTCTCTCGGCACTTCCCGGATAGATCGTAAAACCAATCCCCGCGCATCCCAAGCGAAGAGCATCGTCAATATGAGACGTCAACGCCGAAATCGGAACCTTGTTGCTATAAAGAGTTTCCGAGTTGTTAATTTTTAATATCAAGGGAATTTCACCCGCGAAATCACGGGCGCAGACCTCGAGAGCCCCCAGCGGAGCCGCATACGCAT
>JAMIQD010000054.1:0-3342 GCA_035914755.1 Pseudobdellovibrionaceae bacterium
CCGCATCTTTTTCGACGATGATAGAGTGGCCTTCTTTGGTCAATTGACGAGCACCAGCTTCGGTCATACCGACGCGGTTTTCTGAGATCTTAATTTCTTTTGGAACCCCAATTAGCATGTTTTACTCCAATGTTTCCGTTTTGTAACATCGAAGAAAATATGCCAGAACCCTTTGGAATTGCAAGGCCGGTTCCTACGGCCCACTCAGCCGAAATAACTCTGCGCATTATCCGCAAAAAAATAACCTGTTATTCTGGAACAACCCATCCCGAAAAACGCCGCACTTCGGCTGAAATGTCGGCACCTAGCTCTACGTGACGATAGCTTCTGGGAGAGTCCATAATTTTACGAACAAGTTTATTCATAATGTCGTGCCCTGCCTTATAGAGAACGACATGGCCCATAAGGGGCATCTCAAGGGTCACCAAGTCGCCAAGTGCATCCAGGGTTTTGTGGCGAACAAATTCGTCAGCAAAGCGCAGGCCCTCTGGATTAATGACACTGTCGCTATCAAGAACAATGGCATTTTCAAGACTGCCGCCCTTAGCGAGACCTCGTGCCTTTAAAGCTTCGACATCTTTTAAAAAACCAAAGGTGCGTGCAGTGGCGATATCACGTCCGAAGGACTCTTCGTTGATATCGACGTCCATTTTCTGTAAACCAATCGCCGGATGAGGAAAATCAATGGTCACGGTCAAACGCAGTCCGTGATAAGGAACCACATAAGCGTGCTTTTCCCCCTCTGAAAAATAGATCGGCTCCGTAATATAACAATACTTACGCGGTTGGTCCTGTTCGACCAAGCCAACATCCAACAAGGCACGCAAAAAATCACGGGCACTGCCATCGCCAATCGGAATCTCAGGGCCATCGAGCTCAATAAAAAGATTGTCAATTCGAAGAGCCGAGAGCGCCGATAAACAATGCTCAATAGTGGCAACGCTAAATCGGTCTCCGCCGATGGTTGTCGCGTGTGAGGTTGCCTGCACGTGTTTAGCAGAGACCTTAAGGGATGGGGAGCCTGGCAAGTCAGACCTTACAAAATAAACACCGGTATCAGGCGGTGCCGGTCGAAATGTTAGAGTGCAAGCGTCCCCAGAATGAATGCCAACCCCGTGCACAGCTGTTTTTTTTCTAATAGTTTTCTGCAAAAACATCGTAAAACCTAACCCCCGACGACACGAATGGAGCCGACCTCGAGGCCACTCCAGTTTTTTACTTTGGGTTCGAAGTATTTTTTTAATTTAGCGACTTCTTCTGCCTTGATGGCCCCCAGCTTTTGTAACAAAAAGGCGACTGCCGCCTGGGCAGCCCGCGAAGCCCCGTCCTCTGCCTTGACAGCAAACGCCTGCCCCTTGCTCGGAAGAACTCCGCAGAAAACTCCTTCTGCACCATTTTTTATAAGACAATTGCCTTGAGTTTTCTGGATAATGTCCGAGGTAAAATCATCTGTTCCTGAGAGATAAAATGAGTCCTCTTTGATCGCACCAATAATCTTTTGCGCCGCTGCTTTGCGGGCGTCGCTCTCTTTGGGATTAATCAAGGCCATCATGCCAATTGCCATATTTTGCAATGGAACAGCGTAAGTGGGAATGCCGCAACCATCGATTCCATAATAAGCCTTATTCAGGTCGATCCGCATTGTCTCCGACAAAACTTTTCGCACGCGGATTTGACAGGAATGATCGTATTTTTCATAGCCTTGAGGGTTTTCTTTAAGATGAAGACATGTCGCAATCATCCCTGCGTGTTTACCAGAGCAATTGTTGCAAATAGGACCTGGAGTCTGGTTTTTACGAATCATTTCGTGGGCGGCTGCTTCGCTCCCTGGAAGATGCCCACCACAGGCCAGCTGTGTCTCCGCGATTTCTGCAGCCTTCATCATTTCAGCAACTCCCACAAGATGATTTTTTTCTCCGCGATGAGAGGAACAGGCCAAACAAATATGTCTATTTTCAAAATTAAAGGCCTCGGCCGCTCCGGACTCGATGAGGGGCAAAGCCTGAAGCATCTTAATGGCCGAACGTGGATAAGTTAAATAGTCGGTATTTCCCCAATACATAACTGGCGTCGTTCGCTCGTCAACAACCACGACCATCACCCGGTGCTGGCTTTCGACGAGAGAGCCTCGTAAAACTTCGACAGTAAGAGGAATTCTAGATTTCATAACGGACCTCTAATGCTCTTAATTCTAGACATTTCATTCAAGACTTATAACAAAATTTCGAAGACCTGATTTTTAGCATACTCAGTAATCATACGACCCCTCTGAGTTTTCTGCAAAAAACCCTCCTGTAGCAAGAAGGGCTCATAGACCTCCTCGATGGTATCACGCTCTTCGCTGAGAGCCGCAGCAATGGTCTCAACACCAACGGGCCCACCCGCATACTTCTCATGTATCAATTGCAAAATGCGGCGATCCATCGAGTCCAAACCAAAACGATCGACACCCAAAAGATTCAAGGCCGAATTTGCCAAGTTTTTATCAATCATGCCGTCCCCCTGAACCTGAGCGAAGTCACGCACCCGTTTGAGCAAACGAATGGCCACCCGCGGAGTTCCCCGGGATCTTCGTGCGATCTCTTCAGCCCCATCTGTATTTAGAGAGATATTCAAAATCTTCGCATCTCTCTCTAAAATTTGCTGGAGAGACTTGCGATCATAAAAATTCAATCGTTCAACGATACCAAAACGGTCCCGAAAAGGAGCGTTGAGCAACCCCGCCCTGGTCGTAGCGCCAATCAAAGTGAAGGGCGCAAGCTGAAATTTCATCGAGCGCGCTCCGATTCCATCGCCGGTCACGATATCAATGTAAAAGTCCTCCATCGCCGTATACAAATATTCTTCAACATGACGGCTAAGACGATGGATTTCATCAATAAACAAAACGGATTGAGGCTTTAAACTTGTCAAGATAGCGGCGAGATCGCCTTTTTTATCAATAGCGGGAGCCGAGGTCGCCTTAAAATCCACACCCATATCGTTAGCTATGATTTTTGCTAAAGTGGTTTTTCCGAGCCCGGGAGGGCCACTAAGCAAGGTGTGATCCAAGGCCTCAGAGCGTCCTTTAGCTGCGCCGACAAATATTTTAAGCTTTTCTTTTACATCTTGTTGCCCTGGAAAATCACTAAAGCTTTGCGGCCTCAGAACGTTCTCCCAAGACTTCTCACCCTCAATAGGGTCTCCCTCTAAAATTCTCCCCACTCAGACTCCTACAGCGGATTAGAAAGGGCCGCTAACCCTTTGCGAACGCCCTCTTCGACATCAGAATCTTTTGGCAGAGACAACACAAATTGCTCCACTGCCAGAGGCTTAAAACCTAAATTCAACAAGGCCGTGGTG
>JAMIQD010000055.1:0-4231 GCA_035914755.1 Pseudobdellovibrionaceae bacterium
CGGATAATATCGAGGAGCCTTTGCTTCAGAGCTCCAGTCTTTAGCGGGAAAATTGCGGTTTAAATCGACTCCATTGTCATTGGTACGGGTATTACGAAGGTAACCATCGACGTTGAGGCAGGGGATCAGAATCCATGAATGCAGAATAGTCTCAGGGGTTTTCTCCTCTGTCTCAGACAGCCATTTTAAAAACTCTTGAGCTAAGCGAACTCCCTCGGGCTCATCACCGTGCACGCCGCCCACAAACAAGAGGGGGGCTGTGGCCTTTCCGTCACGAATGTGTGTTTTTTTATACAATTCAATGGGAGTGCCGCGGGAGCTTTGTGCCCAAGAAGTTTGGTGAAAAATTTTTGCTTGCATATGACAATTAAGCCTGATTTTTAGAAGGTTGAAAAGGACATAAATAGAATGGCAAAAGATGACTCTCAGGACAAAAAACAACCGGTAGATGCAAATAAGCTCACGATGATTATTTTGGCAGCGGGAAAGGGAACGCGGATGAAGTCTCCCTTGCCGAAGGTATTGCATCCTGTGGCCGGGCGTCCCATGATCGAAAAAGTGATTATTGCCTCAAAAAAAGCAGGCGCTACGGATCTCCGGGTGATTGTTGGTCATGGTCAAAAATTAGTGCGTTCTGTGGTTGAGCCGATGGGCGTTCATTGCTTTGCTCAGGAACAGCAACTTGGAACAGCGGACGCTGTGAAGTCTGCGCAAATTGAAAGCCTTGATGGGGACGTGGTGATTATGAACGGTGATCATCCTCTTATTGAAGCTGAAGATATTCAAAAATTCGTTAAAACGTTTCGTGATGAAAAATATGATCTTGCGGTTGTCACCGCAGTGGTCAAAAAACCAGGCGAGTTTGGCCGTATCGTTCGCCATATGGGCCAACTCAAAGCCATCGTTGAGGCCAAGGACGCCTCTGCGGACACTCTCAAAATTCGCGAAATCAACACTGGCATTTATATCGTAAAAGCCAAAGTGCTTGCAGAGTATTTGCCGCAGATTAAAAATCACAATGCTAAAAATGAGTTTTACATCACAGATTTGATTTCTTTGTGTCTTGAGGATCAATGCAAAGTGATGCCACTCAAAGCCTCTCCCAAAGTGGCCGTGGGCGTGAACACTCAAGCTGAGCTCGCCAAGGCGACTAAGTTGTTATTTTTGAGAAAGGCACGAAGACTGATGGAAGAGGGAGTTTTGATCATCGATCCGAGCGCAACTTACATCGAGGAATCTGTGCAGGTTGGCCCAGGAAGTGTGATTTATCCCAATGTCTTTTTAAAGGGACGCACCAAGATTGGCTCTTTTAGCGTTGTTGAGCCCCAGGTCTTTATATCAGACGCTGAAATTGGCGACAGCGTGCAAATTCGTGCCGGAACTTATATCGAACAAACGATCGTGCACTCCAAAGCCACGGTGGGACCCTACGCTCGTCTTCGACCCGAAACTGTTATCGGCGAAGAAGCTCACGTCGGTAATTTTGTAGAAATGAAAAAAGTAAATTTCGGAAAAAAATCGAAGGCGGGACATTTGACCTACTTGGGAGACGCCGAAATTGGTGAAGACGTGAACATTGGTTGTGGTACCATTACCTGCAACTACGCAGCAGATCGAAAAAAATATAAAACTAAAATTGGCAATCGTGTTTTTGTTGGTAGCGACACGCAGTTTGTAGCGCCGATCGACGTTGGTGATGATGCTGTTATCGGTTCTGGTTCTACGATCACCAAAGACGTTCCTGCACGGGCCCTGGCCGTCGCTAGAGGCAAGCAATTTGTCAAAGAAAATTACACTCCCAAAGCTACAGAGCAAAAAAAGGAAGAATAAACCATGTGTGGAATTGTCGGTTACTTGGGTCCGCAAAATCCTAAAGATGTCATCGTTTCAGGTTTAAAGAAATTAGAATATCGTGGTTACGATTCAGCGGGAGTTGCAATTCTTGATGGTGGTAAAACCAAACGGATACGCGCTGCTGGTAAACTCAAGGCTCTTGAGGATAAGCTTGTATCAGAAAAATTCGATGGACATATTGGCATCGGGCACACTCGGTGGGCCACTCATGGCGCTCCCAGTGAGCGCAATGCCCATCCACACCAAGTCGGTGGAGTCAGTCTTGTACATAATGGAATTATTGAAAATTACATGGAAATACGTGAGGATTTGTTGTCGCGTGGAGCCCAGATTTCGTCAGACACGGATTCTGAACTTGTAGCTCACCTTATCGCAGAAGAAATAGAAAAAACTCAGGATCTTTACAAGGCAGTTCAAAAAACCCTGGATAAAATTCGCGGCGCCTTTTCGATTGTTGCTCTTTGGGAAAAGAATCCGAATCAGCTCGTGGCCTTCAAAGATGGCCCCCCTTTAGTCGTAGGGCTCGGGACCAATGAGACTTTTGTGGCGAGTGACGTTCAGGCTTTGCTTCAATACACCAATAAATTTATTTATCTCGATGATCGTGAGATTGCCGTGATCAACGGCGGCGATGTTAAAATATTTTCCGCAACAGGAAGCGCAATCAATAAAAAATCGGTGGAACTCAATTGGGATCCGCAGATGGTCGAAAAACAGGGCTACCCTCATTTTATGCTCAAAGAAATTTATGAGCAACCGCGAGCGGTGGCCGCGGCGATGGCGCCTCATGTGAATCCCGACGATTTTAGTGTCAAACTCAAAAATGTCGGATTTGGCGCCCAGGTACACAAGCTTGAAGAGCTTGAAAATGAGCAGGACTGGAAAAAGACCCAAGAAGTTCTAAAGAGCATCGACAGAATTTTTATCATCGCCTGTGGAACAAGTAGTTACGCCGGTATGGTCGGAAAATACCTCTTCGAGCAAATCTCACAGGTTCCCGTTGAAGTGGATATTGCGAGTGAGTTTCGTTATCGCAATCCGGTTATACCAGCAAAAACTTTGGTGATGACGATTTCTCAGAGCGGCGAAACTGCAGACACACTTGCGGCCATTCGCCTTGCAAAAGAAAAAGGGGCGACGACATTAAGTATATGCAATGTTCGTAGTTCGACTATTGATCGCGAAGCTCATGGTCATTTGTATATGAATTCAGGTCCAGAGATCGGCGTCGCCAGTACAAAGGCTTTTACGAGCACCTTGGCAGTTTTAAACTGCGTCGCAATCGCCCTGGGCCGCGCACGAGGCGCTATTAATCAAAAGCAAGAGCAAGAATATGTTCAAGCCCTTCTCGCGGCGCCGAGCCAAATGGAAGGAGTCTTGGCTTATGATAAATATTTTGATGAGGCCGCTCATCGTTTGAAGCAATACAAAGGATTTCTCTATCTTGGGCGAGGGGTGAGCTTTCCAATCGCAATGGAAGGGGCTCTTAAGCTCAAAGAACTTGCTTACATGCACGCCGAAGGTTACGCCGCAGGAGAAATGAAACACGGGCCTTTAGCTTTGATTGATAAGGATATGGCGATTGTAATGCTAGCTCCCCACGATGAACTTTACGAAAAGTCCATTAGCAATCTTGAAGAGGCCAGAGCTCGCGGCGGTCAGGTTATCGCGATTGGAACTGGCGACAATGACAAGCTTAGGAGTATCAGCCAATATTATCTCTCGCTTCCGAAGGCTCATTGGACTATCAATCCTTTACTTGAGGCAATTCCTCTTCAGCTTATGGCTTATCACCTAGCAAGCAGTCTGGGATATGATGTAGATCAGCCTCGCAATCTCGCCAAATCGGTGACTGTCGAGTAGTGATTGATTAGACACTGGCTATTAGTTGGGCTCTCCCTGGGCCCTCAATTAACAATAGCTTGGCACACAGACTGCACGGCAATATCATTAGATTCATTGGGCGTTTAATCGTCTATGAATGTCGCATTTTGGAACGCGAGGGGGGTCGTGGTGTCTAAGGTATTCACACGTCTTTGGGTTTTAGTTGCTCCCATTTTATTATTTGTATTATTTCAGAACTGCAGTGGCGGCGGGTTTTCATTTACGAGCAGCAGCATGAGTCCCGAGGACCGGGCGTTAGCATCATCTGCGCCGGTGGTGTCAATGGCCACATCTCCGGAGGCTCTTTCAAACTCTCGTTCTTTTGATTTTAAGTTCAGTGTTTCAACCAATAAATTTGCGAGTGTAAAATCAGTCTCTTGTGTGCTTGATGCAAATCCGGTTCAACTCTGTGCTTCAGGTTTTAGCGCGACAAATCTAACGGATGGCGATCACAGCCTCAAGGTGAAGGTCGAAGACAACTTAGGAAACATCT
>JAMIQD010000056.1:0-22075 GCA_035914755.1 Pseudobdellovibrionaceae bacterium
AAGTCTCGGTGGTTTGCGAAGACTGCGCCAGTCGGGAGTTTTAACTGAACCAAGTTCAATATCTTGACATGGTAAGTTGTCAAATCTAGAGTTTGAGCTCCTAGTTTTCTTTTGGAGGCCCTATGAAAGCATGGGGATTGGTAACAGCGCTCGTTTTCCTGATTTCGAGCGCAAGTGCAGAAAATCGAGTGGAGCCATTTATTATCGGTGGCTGGGAGCTTTTAGCTACAGATCCTGTGGCTCTATCCACTGTTTTGATTAAAGTAAAAGTCCAAAAAACGAGTTTTAATTGTTCTGGCGTGATTCTGGCGGACGATTTGATTTTGACGGCAGGTCATTGTTTGGGTGTTCGTGGTGATGCAAAGTTAGAAGTCCATTTTACTCATAGTGAAAATGTTGCTGGAACCATGATTCCGGTGCTAAATCAGATTCGAGCCTACGGTAACGGCCCCGAGAAAGAATTTGACTGGCTCGATGTTGCCGTGTTGAAACTCGCCAGTCCAATTCCGCCGGGCTTTCGTGTGATGCCTTGGCTAGAAGATTTTTCGAGAATTCAGTCTGGCACCCAAGTTTTGCTTGCAGGATACGGACGGACCTCTGCCGGTGCTGAATCTACCAAAGCGCCGGCACTTCTGCGTGCCGTAAATCAAGTTGTTTTAAACCCTCAATATAGCCAAACAGAGTTTCTTGTTAGTCTAAAAAACAAGGGATCCTGTTACGGTGACTCCGGTGGACCCGCGATGCTTGAAACTGTGAACGGTCCAATGCTTGTTGGGATTACGAGCCGCATGACTATAAAAAACCGAGTTCCGGGGGGAAGCCCAAGGGTGCCTGTTTACGAGTGCACAGTCGACATGATCTACACGAACGTGCTTGCCTTAAAAGAGTGGGTTGACCAAGCAAGCAGTCAGCTTCGATATTAGAAACAAAGGGTATCCATCCGTGATTCTTAGCGTCCCCAGCGTCGCTGAATTTGTAAAGCGACGCCTTTTCCAAGACTGGTATTCACAGGAGATCCGAAAAGAGTTTGGTCTGAATAGCTAAAAGTTCCAGACCATTCATCGCTTGCCATGTAGCTTGCGCTCAAAACTCCTGCCGCATATCTTTCTATAGAACCCTCGTTGCTTGATCCAGAATTTGAGGATGTTTTGACAGCGTCCTCGTAAGCCCATGTGACGCTAGATCCGAAGCGATAGTCTTTGATGTTGTAACCAAGGCCAATCCCGAGATTGCCGCCATAGCCTGGCTCAAGCTTACCACTGAATTGTGAACTGGAAACTTCTTTTCCGAACGAACGATGCGCCTCAAGTGAAACGAAAGAATCAAACTTCGCCCAAGTTTTTGTGAGAAGGGTTCCTAATCCCAATGCCCAAAAACCATTGCCGCGGGAATCGAGTCCGCCAACATCAGAGTCCGCTTTTGATTTTCCAGTCGGTAGTGTCAGTTGCAAGAACCCAATTCCCTTTGGTCGGAATGGATTGTAATTCCAATCAGGAAGGTATTCATAACCAAGTGATGTCGAAACATCACCAAGCCCTGAGTAATTTAAGGATTCACGACTTCTTTGAATAACAGGAACCGAAAATCCCACCTGAAAACGATCCCAAAAAACATGAGCACCCTCGATTTTAAAAGTTTTAACTTGTTGATGCGCATCCCACCTTCGCCAAATACCTTGAGCATCGACGTTATCAACAACGACTTCCGTTGTTGAGTAAGAGGTTGTCAGCTGAGCTTTATCATCGCCAGCAATAACTGACGGGGCCGCAAAGCCACCTCCGCAACAGGCCGCAGCCTGCGTCTTGGATGCAGAAAGCATCGAAAGCAGAGCGAAACTAAAACACCAAGCTAATGTGTGCTTCATCACTGACCTCGGTTCCATTTTTGACTTGAAATCGAATTTCCCAATCACCGGGCATGATGAAAAAAACATTTGTTGCGCGGTAAGTTCCCTCATCGACTCTCGCGGTCTGCGTGGGAGTCGATCCGTGTCCCATACTCGGCATCCACAAGACGACTTGCGGAGTGGTCATCAAATCAACTTCAATCGGAGTTTGATCTAAAGTATTCAGGCGATAGGTTTTAAAAATCAGACTTCCCATTTCTGACGAGGTCGGCTTTTTCTCCCAATACCACGTTAAGCAAAGACCTGAAGTTGAGAAGCTAGCTTCGCAATTAGCTTGTGACTCTTGTGCGTTAGTTCCGTCCGCTCTGCCATCGGAGCCTTTGACATATTTGGGTTCGGCACAGCCCACGAGAAGAAATAAAATTGAAATCGTAAATGCTTTTTTACCAAACATTTTTCTCTCCTCTTGAAATGGCACAGCCAAGAGTTCGACCTTCCGGCGTTTTGACTTGTTTTGCGGAGTGAAGATCTTCAAGAGCTTCTCTTAAAAATTTGCGATCTGCTTTTGCACAGTCTTTACTGTTTGAAACTCCGCCTTGATAAAGCACGTCGCCGTTTGAAGCGAAGATGTAGGCATGAGGTGTTTTTAAAGCTTGCAACTGGTCAGCTAGTTTAGCCTTTTCATCTTCAATAACTGGAAACGGAAAAGCAGCCTTTTCAAAATATGGTTTTGAAAGTTCTTTTCCTTCATCAAAATTCGAGTGAATAGCGACAAAATTAAATTCTTTATAGTTTTGAGCCAGGTCTCGAAGTTCGATATTGTGACTGTTTGAGCAAGGGCACTTAGCCGACAGGAAGACCACGACCATGCCCTTTTTGTCTGCGGAGTCGACGTGGACTTTTGCGTCTGTGAGAAGGTTTTTACCTTCGATGGATTTCGCCTGCGGCGCAGCAGAGGCCGCGAGAGAGAGGCTAATGCCTAAAAGAATAAGATATGTCTTTTTCATACTGAGCTTCGGATCCTAACTCGGGGACAAGCACAGCGCAACAAGATGTTGCGTTGGACCACATTTCGATGCCAGTTCTGACAAATTGGGCTATATTGTTAGCAGAAAAAAATCTCATAATGGATTAATGAACATGAATCCTCAAAAGGGTGCTCTTTTAACTTTAAGACTTTTTATGATCGTCATCACTATAGGCACTATCTATTTTGGATTTACTATTTGGAAGACAGCGAACGGGCCAACATCTGGTGGTGATTTTACATTAACCTACCGAGGGCAAGGTTGGACCTTTTCATCACAACCAAAGAAGTTGAACTTACTTTATTTTGGATACACGAAGTGTCCGGACGTGTGTCCGATGTCACTTAGTTATGCAGGCGATGCGTTTCGAATGCTAAAAAGCGACGAGCTCAGCGATGTCCGATTTTTATTTCTTAGCGTTGACCAAGCCCATGATAAGCCTAATGATGTGGCTGACTATGCAGCTAATTTTTTTCCAACATTTATTGGGTTGAGTGGAAGCAAAGAACAGATAGATAAAACGATTGGCCTATTCCCAGCCAGTTATGTGTTGGAAGAAAATCCAAAATCTTACCTGGGATATTCTATTTCGCATACGGATCGCATTTTCTTTCTGAACTCTAAGGGAGTTGTCATTGATTCAATTTCTGGATCCAAAGAAGGTTCGGATTCTATTTACAAAAAAATTAAGGAGAACATATGAAGAAAATATTTTTTTTAACAGCCATAGTTTTGTCATTTGCAAATTTATCCTTTGCAGATTGTGATTTAAAATCAAAGGTTGAGTTTACAGAGCCGCGAATTTTTGCGCCGCTTAAAGGTTCAAATGCTACAGGTGGATTTGCAAAGATCAAAAACAACTGCGCGGAAGAACTTGAGCTTTCTTTAAAAAGCGCCGAGGGCTTTAAAGCTGTTGAATCGCATATCACTGTCGAAGAAGACGGTCGAATGGCGATGAAGAAAACAGATTCTTTTAAAATTAAATCAGGAGAGACTCTAGAATTAGTTCCTGGGGGTAAACACCTCATGTTCTTTGATCCCCAAGTGGTCATCAACGAAGGTTCAGAAGTAAAGTTGGTCTTTAGTCTTAATAAAAAAGAACTCACTGTGCCGTTCAAAATTGTATCAAGAACAAAAAAATAAAATTAGTAACAAGGAGAATTAAAATGAAATCAATCGCAAGGTCATTCGCACTCATTGCAGCTCTATTTATCGGACAAGTTTCTTTGGCTCACGAAGATCATGATCATTCGCCTTTGGCAGGTCATATGTCATTTAAGCAAGACACCTTGCATATCCGTGCAAGCTTTCTGGCGGCGCCTGTTGTGGGGCAAGAATCACTTTTAGTTTTAGAAGCAAAAAACCCTAGAACACATCAGGCGACAGAATTGTCTGACAATGTGGAAGTGGTTCTTTGGATGCCGAGCATGGGCCACGGTTCTGCGCCGACACGAGTTGAGCGTGCAGTTGACGCCAATGGGGACGCGCTGGCAGGCGTTTTTAATGTTCGCAATGTTTACTTTGTCATGGGCGGCGATTGGGAAGTACGAGTGACATTAACTGATTCTCAAGGTGTTCAAGAGACTAAGGATTTTAAAGTAAGTCTAGGTGGTGGACACGATCATGGCGGCCATCATTAAAAAGTCGCCTATTGGGAAGTTTGGTGATGCCAGTACGACTTGAACGTACGACCTGCTGCTTAGAAGGCAGCTGCTCTATCCAGCTGAGCTATGGCACCATTTTGAAAGAACTAAGATTCATATCGAATTAAATGCTAAGGTGCAATTTTAGACACCTTATGTCAAGTCATTCTGAGCAAGTTCGAGCAATTGGCGGCGCTGGGTGGAGGCGCAGATGGCGACTCCACCTAAAATCACGTACCAAATGGTGAGAACCCAGAATAAGAAAATGGGCAGGGCCGCGAAGCTGCCGTAAATATTGTTAAAACGAAAGAACTTCACGGCGACATAAGAGAAGGTGCTGTGGACGCCAACGATGCCTAGGGAGGCTAAAAGAGCTGAAAAAAAGGCGGACTTTTTTTTGACTACAATTTCTGGCACGTATTTGTAAACCAGATACAAAATCCCGGTCAGAACCCATGTTGCCGTAAATGCCCCCGGAAAGATAGTACGCCCCAAGGTCATTCGGATCATGGTGGTGGCGCCAGCAAAAACCGCAAGACCCACTGGTAGAAGCATCATTAAGATCCAGTAGATAAAAATTCTTTTAAAAAGTGGCCGGGTGTTTTTGACGTTCCAGACTCGGTGGATCCCAAACTCCATATCGTGCATCAGCCGAAACGATGCAAAAATTAAAAACAAGGCCCCGGTAAGACCGAGAGTGCCTGTGTGAATGTTGCGAATCGAGGTTTTGATAATTTGCGTGAACTGGTTGCCCGCCGCCTCTTTAAAGTAAAGAAGTAGTAAGTTTTCAACTTTGGAGTAGATAATATCGTTGCCACCCATAAATTGAAAAGTCGCCAGAATCACCGCCAGAAATGGAACGAGAGAGAGGATCGTCGAAAATGACAAAGAGGCTGCCACCAGCTGTAGCTCACCGTCCTTCATTTGCAAGGCAATGTCTGAGGCGAGCATCCTGACTTTACGAGAATATATTTTAAACAACATCTGATAACCAGTAGCGCTCCTTCACCGCGAAGTCATTTCCGTTTCTTTCAATTCGAGCCGAATCACAGTAAGGATCGTGCTCAAAAAATAAATACCAACCATGATCAGCCGCCTCGCTCAGATACTTTTGCTTTTCTTCCATCAGCAAAAGTGGATGCAGATCATAACCCATAAGCCACGCTGTTCGTACGTGGGTGCTAGTCGGAACCACATCTCCGCAGTACAACAAGGTGTTGCGCCCATCCGAGATTTTAACCATCTGCTGCCCTTGAGTGTGGCCATTCGAAATCATCGTTGAAACTCCCGGCAGAAGATTTTCGATGGGGCCGTCGATGATCGAGAGTACTCCCGCGTCGATAAGGGGCTGATAGTTGGCGGCAAAGTAGCTAGCTTTTTCTCGCAGATTCGGTTTCTGTGCCGTCTCAAGATTCGTGCGTTGAATATAATACTTCGCATTCGGAAAGGCAGGAGCCAAGTGCTTGTTCTTTTCGGTGGTTGCGCCGCCGGCATGGTCAAAGTGCAGATGAGTTAAAATCACATGGTGAATATCCTGGGCTGTTAACCCATGGGCGCGCAGAGACTTCTCGAGGCTCGGACCTGATTTGTCGATATTGTAAAGCTCTGCGAATTTTGGCCCTAGCTTGTCGCCGTACTTTGCGGTGAAGTCTCCACCATTTCCGCAATCAATCAAGATGTTGCAGCCAGGACTTTTTAGCAAGAGACCTCGAGCTTCCATTTGAATACGATTTTGCTCATCCGTCGGATTGGTTTTGGACCACAAAACTTTGGGCACAGTTCCGAACATGGCGCCCCCGTCGAGACCAAAAATTCCAGTTGGAATCGGGCAGACGTCATAAGGGCCGATTTTAAGATTCAAATTCTGGGTCGGAATTTTCATTTTGGAGCTCCTTTTTTTGGTCCTCTTGAAAGGCCTCTGGATTTATTGTTAGCACCCACTCACGGTAGGCGGCATACACCGTTTGAATATCTCCAGGAGGATGGACCGGACCTACATGTATATTTAACTTACCAGGTTTTGGCAGCAACTTTCCTTTGGGCCAAAGATCCGCATTGCCTTCGATGTAAATAAACAAAATCGGAGTCTGAGTGCGTTCCGAAAAGATACTGATCCCTCTTTTGAACTCTTGGATCTTGCCGTCTTTGGATCTGGTCCCTTCCGGAAAAATAATCAGCCAAATGCGGGGCAGGTCGTGCAAGAGCTTGATGATCAGGTTGATGGCCTCACCACGGCGATCCTTGCGGTCAATGGGAATCGCGCCCAAGCAGTGCTTTGAAAAAAATGTGAAGAGCGGATTCGAAAAGAAGTAGTCTTTTGCAGCGGCGATGTAGAGATCCAGCCAATAGCGGCGAGGGATCGCGGCCGCTATAGAAGTCGCATCCAAGTGGCTGGCGTGATTCGAAATTATCAGCAGTTTGGGATTGGTGCGCCTCAGTTCAGAAAAACTCGTGCCGGTGACTTTGAGGCGAATATAGAGGCCAAAGGCGATGTCCTTTAGTAGGAAGGACCAGACAAAGCGCATAAAGGCGCTAAAAAGATCAATATGCCGAGTGAACAAGGGCAAATGCTTTAAGTAAGTCGGAAGCTTGGTCCACTGTTCATTGTCGTAGTTCCAATCCTTCATATTGAAATATCCGGAAGAGCTAGCATCAAGTAGTAGTAGATGGGGGCTACAAAAATCAGGCGATCCATCCGGTGTAAAAAGTCTCCGCGGCCAAGAATAAAGGGCCCAACAATGCGGACGCCCGCATCCCGGCGTATCGCACTCATGACCAGATCGCCGACAAAGCCGCCTAAGCTTGCAATCAGTCCAGCAGTCAGCCAGTACTTTTGCGAATCATCCGGAAGAAGAAATCTCATTGCTCCAGCTAAAAACAAAGTCAACAGTATAGAAACAATCAGTCCGCCGAGAGTGCGCCGAGGATTGAGTTTCGGAAAGAGTTTATAACTCCCGATGTAGCGGCCTAGCGCCAAGTTTGTGTTGTCGCAGAATTCGGTGAGTACAATCAAGTAGATGAGCTGGTAAATACCATTTTCAAAATGCAAGATCAGGCTGAGATGCATAAATGACCAGCCTAAAAAGATAAATCCCAAAAGAGTCACGGAGATATATTGAATCATACGTTTGTAGCTGTTGCGAATCATGGGGACCAAACAGCAGCAAGCCAAAACAATCATTGGCATCACATTGTATATATCAACACGGTTAAAATACGCACAGGCGCCAAGAGCCATGATTCCAGCGTAGCATATTAAGACAAAATAACTGCGATGGAACATCCCCATGATTTGAAAAAATACTTTCGCACCGACGATGGCGAGACCAACAAGGACTAACATCGGAAAAGGGCTTGGTAGCCCCATAGCCAAAAACAAAATTGGCGCCGCAATCAGCCAGCTTTTGATGCTAGCCCAGCTAGCATTGAAGTAGTAATTTCGTTTTCTTAAGAAGTAAACGCCAATTCCCGAAACAAAGATAATGCTCAAGACGATGAGCACCATCTGCTGATAAACGGGGCTGGCCCACGAAGTGCCGATCATACTGACTCCGAATCTATGTTGTAGTCCTTGATTTTTTTGTAAAGGCTAGAGCGAGAAATTTTGAGCAGCTTTGCAAGCTCTTCGATGTCTGGGGTCGTCCTCATGCTCAGGCGAATAATTTTCGCCTCGTAGTCTGCGACCAGGTCATTGAGGCCGCGGTTTAAATCAGCGCCTTCGATTCTATCCGAAGGGGCGCTTGAGTTGGTGCTCGGGCTTAGCAGAGCCAGCACATCCTCTTTGCGAATAAATGGCAGTGGAGAGGTGAGGCTGAGTTGCTCGCAGACTCTTTTAAGCTCTCGCACGTTTCCAGGCCAATGATAAGCCTGCAGGGCCGCGATTCCGTCTTCGGCGAACTCTTTGTTTCTGCGCGGGCGCTCAGAGTTCAAAAAGTTTTTTGCAAGCTCAGGAATGTCTTCGGTGCGTTCTCGCAGCGGCGGAAGCTCTATATGTTGGCCGTGCAGCCGAAAGTAAAGATCCTCTCTGAATTTTCCATCGCTGACGAGTTTTTTGAGGGGTTGGTTGCTGGCAGCGATGATGCGAGTTTGAATTTTGAGTGTATCCTTGGCTCCGACCCTGCGGATCTCTCCAGACTCTAAAAAGCGCAAAAGCTTAACCTGCTGAGAAAATGGGAGTGCCTCGATTTCGTCTAAGAAGAGATCGCCGCCATTTGCCGCTTCGGCGAGGCCGATTTTATTTTGGTCAGCTCCCGTGAAGGAGCCCTTTATGTGACCAAATATTTCGGATTCGAAAAGATTCTCAGTAATGCTCGAGATGTTGACGGCGATGAAGGGACGCTCATTTTCTTGCTGGTTGAGGAGGCGGGCAACGACTTCTTTGCCAGTGCCGGTTTCACCTTCGATCAGAATGGGACTATTCTCGCCACGGAGGTCGGCGATGCGCTTTCTGATATTTTGAGAACGGGGTCCTGAGCCGATCCACGATGAAGATTTTGCAGATTGAGAGCTGTCGATATTTCTTAGGTTTAGGTAAGCTTCGATTTTATTTAAAATGAGGAGAACTTCATCAGACATGAGGGGTTTGGCGAGAAAGCGCTGGGCACCTGCCTTGAGGCACTTCTCCATCAGTTGCCGGTTGAGGTCCCCGGACATGGCGATCACTTCGAGGTGAGGATTGTTCGCAAGGAGCTTTTCAATGACGCCAACTCCTTCAGGCTGGTCGCTGTGGGGAGTTAGGTGCATATCTACCATAGCGGCATGAAAAAAATGGTCATAAGGGATGAGATCCAATTTGGAAACCGAAAAGATTTTCCATGGTGCGGGAATCGCTAATTTGAGGGACTGATGAATGAGGGGGTCATCATCAACCACGAGTAGGTTAAAAGCTCTAAGAGATGTCATGCCTGAAAGCATCTCTTTCAGAGGTAAATTTGGCTACCCTTATTGCGCGATGTTATGGACTTGTTGCCTGGTAAATTCTTGAGGTTTGTGGGATCTACGATAGACTTACTTCTATCGAGGAGCTCCCCTATGAACTCATTTAAAATTCTATTGCTTGAAAATATTCATTCGGTCGCAAAAGAAATACTTGAGGGTGAGGGGTTCAAGGTGGACTTGCTTTCTCACGCGCCGACCGAGGCAGAGCTTCTCAAAATATTGCCAGGATATCAGGCTTTGGGTCTTCGTTCGAAGACAGAGGTTACAGAAAAAGTCATAAAGGAAAACCCACATCTCTTTGTGATTGGTGCTTTTTGTATTGGCACAAATCAAATCAAATTGAGCGCGGCAAAAGAAGTTGGCGTCCCAGTATTTAATGCGCCTCACTCGAATACCCGCAGCGTGGCGGAGCTGGTGATTGCCGAGATGATAGCTCTTTCTCGGCAACTGGGGGATCGAAACACATTGGCGCATCGAGGGGATTGGATGAAGAGTGCTGAGGGGGCCCGCGAAGTTCGCGGAAAAACTCTGGGCATCGTGGGGTATGGGCATATTGGGAGTCAGGTAAGTGTTCTCGCTGAAGCGATGGGGATGAAGGTTGTTTTTTATGACGTCGTTAAAAAACTTCCCCTCGGAAATGCTCAATCCCGGGGTTCTTTGGAGGAGCTATTAAGTATTTCTGATTTTGTGAGTCTTCATGTTCCTGAGACATCAGATACCAAAGACATGATGGGAGTTCGCCAGTTTCAGAAAATGAAGAAGGGTTCCTATTTGATCAATGCGAGCCGAGGAACAGTGGTTTGTATTCCGGACCTGGTCGAGGCGCTCAAGAGCAAACATGTAGCTGGTTGTGCGATTGATGTGTTTCCGGAAGAGCCGGCTTCTAATAAAGAAAAGTTCTTATCGCCCCTGCAAAACATGCCCAACGTCATCCTCACTCCTCACATCGGAGGAAGCACCGAAGAGGCCCAGCACGCGATAGGCATAGAGGTCGCAGAGAGCTTCAGGCGCTATTTGAAAATTGGTTCGAGTAGCGGGGCGGTTAATTTTCCGAATGTCGATTTGCCAGTAAAGAAGGGAACTTCAAGAATCTTGAATGTCCATCGAAATGAGCCGGGGGTTCTCGGCGAAATCAATGGTATTATTTCAAAGCAGGGAGCCAACATTGAGGCTCAGTATTTGTCCACAGATGAAAAGATCGGTTATATGGTGATGGACCTAAGCTCTCCACAAGTCCAAACGCTCGCTGATCAAATTCAATCTCTGAGTCGCAGCATCCGAACGCGCGTCGTTTTTTAAAGTTTTTTTACTCTAAAGAACTTTGCCAGGGTTTAGGATATTGTCAGGGTCGAAGGTGTGCTTGATTCCCTTCATTATTTCTATTTCAGCTTGGGAGCGAGAGAATCTCAGAAAGGGTTTTTTTGTGAGCCCCACGCCGTGCTCAGCGGAAATCGATCCTCGGTGCTTCATGACGGCTTCGAAAACTAAGATATCCACCTTGCGACACTCTCTGACGAAGTCTTCTTTGCTCATGCCTTCGGGGCGCAGGATGTTGATATGCAAATTTCCATCTCCGATATGGCCAAACCAAATCACTTCCCAGGTTGGATAAGCCTCTTTGAGGATGAGGTTCAAATCCCTCATAAACGAGGGAACTTCAGAGATTGCCACCGAAATGTCATTTTTGTAAGGCGAGTATTTAGCTAGAGATTCGCTGATATCCTCGCGTAAGCGCCAGAAGTTTTTCGACTGGATATCGGATTGACCTATTACGCCATCAACCACCCAGCCCTCAAGCAGGCACTTTTCAAAGGCCGCTAAATTTTTCTCTTCGTCGGAGTCACTTTGAGATTCCATCTCTGCAAGGACATAGAACTGCGTTTCTGTATCAAAGGGCTTTGCAAGGCCCGTGCTCGCAATAACCTTCGCGAGGGCTTTGTCAGAAAACATTTCAAATGCCACCAGCTTGGTTCGAGTCTTAAACTGCGCAAAGACCTTCATGACGGCCTCGAGATTGGAAATACCAAGAACCATGACCTTCAAGGGCGGAGGAGGGGGAGCCAAGCGAATCGTGCACTCAGTGATGAATCCCAAAATTCCTTCGCTGCCAATAAACAGATGTCGGAGGTCCAAACCAGTGGCGTTTTTAATCAACCCGTTGTTGAGGTTTAAAATTTCTCCTGTGCCGGTCACTACTTTGAGCCCAGCTACCCAGTCTCGTGTCAAACCATAACGAACAACTTTGATGCCGCCGGCATTTGTTGCGATATTTCCGCCAATTTGCGATGAGCCTCGAGCCGCAAAATCAACGGGGTAGTATAAATTTTTTGTCCGGGCATACTCTTGCAAAGTCTCGGTAATCACGCCGGCCTGACAGACCACCATTTGATCTGTCTCATTGAAACTCAGGATTTTGTTCATCTGCTCAAATGAAACAACAACTTCGCCATTTGTTGCGACAGCCGCACCACTCAGACCCGTTCGTCCACCCGAGGGCACCAAACCGACACGATGTTTACGAGCCCAGCGAACAATCTTAGCAACCTCTTCTGTCGTTCTTGGAAATAAAATAGCAGAGGCTTTGACATCAAAGTAAGTAGTCCAATCTTTTCCGTAAGTAAGCAAGGACTCGCTGTCAGTTTTAATCTGTTCTTTTGGCAGTAATTCCATGAGTTCTTGAAGAGACATTGGCAGCCTTTCTATTGAGACTGTTCCTCAAATGGGTTTATGCGCGGGGGTCTGTTTTTTTCGCGTAAGGTGTGGATTTTGAAAGTTGCATAGAGCGGGCAGAAGCCCCAGGCTGAGGTGAATAAAAAATAAATGCCACAAGCCGCCCAAATGGGTCCACCGATGATGAGGTAGGAGGTTAGTCCGACGCCAATTAAAAATCGCAGAATTCGATCCCAAAGGGCCACATTGCACTTCATTTTGCTATTTTTTGTTCAAAAGTTCTTGAAGTTCGCCGCTTTGGTACATCTCCATCATGATGTCGCTTCCGCCGACAAGCTGTTTATTGATGTATAGTTGAGGGATTGTTGGCCAGTTTCCGTATTCTTTGATGCCGCTGCGAATTTCTTCGTCTTCTAACACATTAACGTCATGAAACTTGACGCCGATATCCTGCAGAATCGCGCAAGCTCGAGATGAAAATCCGCACATTGGAAAGTTTTGTGTTCCCTTCATAAAAAGAACGACTGGGTTGTCAGCTAAAATTTTTTCAATACGAACGTGATTTGTGGACATAGATCCTCCGGATATAATCTCTAAAAATTAGGATTTTACTTTGGTTTTAATGGACAAGGCATGAACCTCTCCGGTTTTAAGCTCGGGCGCAAAGACAGACATGACGTGTTGGTGCTGCTGGATGCGGCTCATTCCAACAAAAAGGACACTTTCTACACTGACTTCGTAATGATCGTGGGTGCCAGTTAAGTCAACAACCTCAACAGTCCCGTCGGGGTAAGCATTTACTAGGCGATTTTGTATCTCTTGTGGTGTCATATAAAAAAGGATTACCAGAGGCTATTCCGGGGCGCAAGATTTAACTGAATACGTGACAGCTGGTTCGTCGAGAGGTAAATCTAACAAATGTCTGAATTTTTGACGAGATTTGAGAAGCTCGCAGGACTCCTTTTAAGTGCCCTATTTTTCTACTGGATTGCCAGGTTAGAATTTTTAATTTGGAATTGGGGGCAGTTTCAAAGCAAATCCCTGATGGATTTAGCTTGGGCCTTTCTCATTGGTTTTCGGTTTGATGTGGCCGCAGTGTGCATGACTCTGATCCCTGTCGTTCTTTTGAGTTTCGCCCCTTGGTCAGCCCAGTTGCATCGTCATTGGCAAAAGGTCGCATTTTGGCTGTACGCACCGCTAGCCCTTTTGTTTTTTATAATGAATCTGGGGGATTCGGAGTTTGTTAATTTTGTTGGGCGTCGGTTTACCTATGACGGTTTGTTTATCGCGAGCGAAATTCCAGGCAAACTCGGCGGGATTTTTGTAACCTATTGGTTGCTTTTTTCGTTCAATATCCTGTTGATGGCATTGTTTGTTTTAGGGGCATGGAAAATACTGCATCGAAAGGTACAAAGAAAATGGCACTTTAATAGACGCAAAGAGGTGCCCGCGTATCTTTTGTCGATGCTGCTCGTTCTTATTATTGTCGTGGTCGGTGTTCGCGGAGGTCTGCAAAAAAAGCCCCTGAATATTGTAAATTCACATATTTTTGCGGCTCCGATTCTGAACAACCTAGTCCTCAATTCGACTTTCACATTTTTGAAAAGCTATGGTGCGGAAGTTCTTTCAAATGAGATTTACTTTTCAGATCGAGAGCAAATGCTGAGTTACCTTAACGGTGCCGACAAGAGCCCCTCTCTTTTGGAATCTCGCCGTATGCAGCGACCCCAAAATGTGGTTATTATTATTCTCGAAAGCTTTGCGCTGGAGTACATGGGGGAGATTCATGGCGATCATGGTTACACTCCCTTTTTGGACTCACTGACGCACAAGGGCCTCTTTTTCAAGAACAGCTATGCCAATGCTCGGCGCTCTATAGAGGGGATCGCGGCTATTTTGGCGGGAATACCAGCTCTGATGAGCGAGCCCTTTATCTCATCGCATTTCGCGGCAAATTATTTTGTCGGCTTGGGGAGCTTGCTTTCGGCGCGCCAATATCAAACTAGTTTTTTTCATGGTGGAAATAACGGCACAATGTATTTTGATTCCTTCGCTAAAAGCGCAGGATTTGAAAAATACTATGGCGCTAGCGAATATCCAAATTCCGCAGATAATGACGGGACCTGGGGTATTTTCGATGAGCCCTTTTTTCTTTTTATGGGCCAAAAGTTGAATGAGTCGCAGAAGCCCTTTGTTGCTGCATTTTTTTCTTTGAGCTCTCATAATCCTTATAAGATTCCAGATCAATATAAGGGGCGTTTTCCGAAGGGGCCTATCGAGATCCTCGAGAGTGTTGGTTATGCTGATTATTCTTTGCAAAAATTTTTTGAAGCAGCAGCAGCGCAGCCTTGGTACAAAGACACCTTATTTGTCATTACTGCGGATCACACCTCACTCAGCTTTCGGCCTGAATACGAAAATGAGTTGTCGAGATATAAGGTCCCGATTTTATTCTATCACCCCACTTATAAATGGCCTGAGGGAATTGACGTCAATCAAGTGGTGCAGCAGATAGATATTTTTCCTTCCATTATGGATTTCTTGGGTCTTGAAAATAAAGAAGTAAACTACCTAGGGCGTTCCCTCTTTGTTCCTGGCGAAAGAACTGCGACACTTTATCTTGATGGTCGTTATTTTTTGGTGGCCAAAGACTATTATTTGGACTGGCTCAAAGGAAAAGACATCGACATGTATGGCCTGCAAGATCTAAATATGAAGTTCCCCCTGAGCGAGCCGCGAGAACGCAAGCAGGAACTCGAAAATCGCCTGAAGGCCTCTGTTCAGTATTTCAATGAGGCGATGTGGGATAACCGCTTATATTATCCGAACGGGAAATAATATATGAGTGTACTTTTTCAGGCCGCGAGCACTGAGCATCAAAAAAAAGAAAAAGCAAAAGCCAAAGAGCTGCGTGGATCCCAGTGGTGGAAGCAGCAGATTGGCACCGGCCTTTGCTATCATTGCGGCCAAAAATTTAAACCCGACGAGTTAACCATGGATCATTTGGTTCCAATTGCTCGCGGGGGCAAGTCGAATAAAAAAAACTGTGTTCCGTCCTGCAAAGAGTGCAACTCGAAAAAGGGCTATAAGATGTCTGTTGAACTGACGATGGAAAATATGGCCGACGAACTCAAAAAACTAAGCACCGACGACTCCGAGTAAGACGCGCTGCATTTGCAAAAAAATCCAACAAGTAGTTCAAAAGTCTTGCTTTAACACCGCGCAATAACGTTACCCTAGGTATGTACGCATTTTTGATCCGTACGTGGTCTTTTGTGTAACTCATTGAAATTTAAAGGAATAATGCAGCCGTGAGTAAGATTACGAAAAGCAGTACAGCCGAATATTTTGCCAAAAACCTGCAGCAGGTGGGCTTTTCATCTCCGTTAAAGGCCGTTTTGACGACCTTAAAGGAAGCGGTCGATAATTCCCTCGATGCTTGCGAGCAGGCCAGCATATTGCCTGAGCTGACTATCGAAGTTGTGAAAATTGGGACAGGCTCTACCAAAAATACGGATCTGATAAAAATCGTCGTCGAAGACAATGGACCCGGGATTGATCCCGATGATTTGGCAAAGGTTTACGGAGAGTATTTGGCCTCTTCTAAATTTGGACGAGGGCAGTGTTCTCGCGGGCAACAAGGTATTGGTATTTCTGCAGCGACTACCTGGGCGCAAATGACGAATGCTAAGGGTGTTCAAGTTATTTCTAAAACCAAGAATATGCGCAAGGCTGTGTCGGCTCAGGTCGACGTTGATATTAAATCGAATACCGGAACTCTACGAAATAAAGAGACCATGGACTGGGATCGTCCGCATGGAACCCGGGTTGAATTTGCTCTTGATGGCAGGGTTCAGCTCAATGGCGATGGTGGTCTTTTGACTTATATTGAGGGAACGATTCTCGTGAACCCTCATATGACGATCAAATACAAGCTTGTAGAAAACGATTGGGTGACCATTGAGCGTGTGTCCACAGTTGCGCCAGAATTGCCGGAGGCAACGTTGCCTCATCCTCACACCTTCAAATTGGGGGAGTTTATCACTCATGCCACTTTGTTTGGAAAGGTGCCTCTTTCGAAGTTTCTTAAGACTGGATTTTCGCGAATTTCGGATCAGTCGCTAAAAGACTTTGTAAAAAACGGTTTGCCAAAAAATCTAGTAGAAAAATCAGTGACTTCTCTCAGCGAAGAGGAGTTTAAGAAAACCTTCCAGGCAGTGCAGGCAACGGAGCTGATGGCGCCATCGACCAAATCGGTTTTGACAGTTGGAGAAGAGTCTCTCTCAAAATCAATTATGCGTTTAGGTGAGATAGACTTTTTTGCGGTGGTAACGCGTAAACCCTGTATCTGTGACTTTAAGCCGGTGGTGGTAGAGGTCGCCTTGGCGCGATTTAAAACTCGGCAGATGGAGGCCGATGCGCCGGTTCAGCTGCTTCGCTTCGCCAATCGGGTACCACTGCAGTTTGACAAGTCGGGCTGCGCGATTACGTGGGCAATTGAGTCAGTGAATTGGAAGGCCTATGGTCTTCAGCAACCGAAAGACAGCTTGCCGATCGGGCCCTATATCTTCGCAGTGTCGATTGTTTCGCCGTTTATTAAATTTAAAAATGCTTCGAAAGAGACTATCGATGCTTCGGAAGAGCTTGTCGCTGAAATTCGTTTGGCACTGATCCAGGCGGGACAAAAGCTTTCTCGTCACATTAAAAAAGAATTTAAAGAAGCAGACCTTGAGAGAAAGCTTGCTCACATTGAGCAGTTCGGACCTATTTTAGTTGAGAGCCTTGCTCGCATCGTGGGAGCTTCGGACGCGCGAAAGAAAAAAGCAGAAGAAGGCCTCAAAAAACTTCTGGGCCGAGATTCTGAAGCGGCTATTGCCGACCTCGAAGAGGCTGAGAGCAAGCTGTTGGCGCAAAAGAAAAAAGAGCGGCAAAAAGGTATCGGCTCAGATGAAGAGTCCGAAGCTGAAGAAGACGTGGATGTGATTTCAGTGAAGGCAACGACTAAAAAAGCCGCAGGGACGAAAAAAGGTGGTAAATAATGGCAAAGCTGATCGCCGTTCGCGAGCTTAAAATTGATATTCCAAAAGAAGCTAAGATTTTAGCCGAGAGAATGCTCAAAGACCTCGAAAATTCGAAGCGCCCTGTCCTTGAGGCCGTAAAAACGTCTCTCGATAATTCGTTTTATAATTCGAAGGTCGGTTATCTGACTCCCGGAGACAAGGTTGTTCGCACAGAGCTGAATGTCTCTTCAGTACAAAAACTTGCTAGAGTGGTATTTGTTCTTGAGATTTTGCTTGGCAATCTTGATGTTGGATCGGTCAACACCAAGCGTGAGTTGTATTACATGGCGAAGGGTCTGATTAAAGGTAATTCGCGCTTAAAGCCCCTGGATTTTGAGGATCAGCCCGAGTCTGATGCCATCATTGATTTTATCGGCGATATGCTTGAGGTTTACCGCGAAGAACTCAATTGTTTTGCCAATGATCGCGGCGGACAGACCTACTCTCAGCAATTGGTAGTGACAGAAACTATGCCGGATGGAGATAAAGCCGTTATTGATCTGTCAACACTGGGAACCTCTCCGTTTCAGCCAAAGAACAAGCCTCAGAGCTTGAAGCTCAAGGCCAGAAAGAAAATCGATTTTTGTCTTGTTGTCGAGTCGGAAGGTACGGCAAATACTTTGGCAACGATGGGATTTACCAAGCGTAACAACTGCATTTTGATGGGTGCTCAGGGAGTTCCGTCTAATGGAGTGCGTGGCTGGTGTAAGTTGATTCAAGAGCAATTGGATGTGCCGATGTACTTTTTCGGAGATCTTGACGCCTACACAATGCAAAACATCTTCCGCACACTCAAGGCGGGATCTGCGGCTTCATTGATTCGAAACGCGGACTTCTCGGCGCCCAACGTGAGATTTTTAGGAGTGCTTCCTGAAGATGTAAAGAAATACGATTTGCCTCATTACAAAGTTAAAGAATCAGACCCTGTAGAGGCGAGAGCTTTAAAAAAGGCGAAGGATGTTTTGGAGAATGACCCATTCTTTCTTGATAAGAAAAATAAAAATCTTTCAGATATTCTTCGCTTTTTGATCAAAGAAAAAATACGCTGTGAGCAGCAAAGTTATTTTTCGGTCGACCCAAAGGATCCAATCAAGACTGAAAAAATTATTCTCGAAAAGATTAAGCGGGGAAGTTACGTTTAGTTTCGAAATTTTGTTAAATGGTCGGCTTTTTGCCGGCCTGCTAGACTAAAAATGGGGCCCAAAGGGTCCCTTGTTTTATTTCTCGACCTTGGTGCTGTGATTGTTCGATAAATAGTTTGTGTGAACCTAGAATGCTATTAAGTTGAGCCATTTTTAAGCCGATTTTGACAGCATGAAAGAAGATTCTGGTAACGGCGGCAATTCATTAGAAGTAACGGGTTCGGATTGGAAATCAGAGGCTGGCCCTCTTCGAGTTTTTCTGAACGATAAAAGTATCACTGAAATTATGGTGAACCGATGGGATCGCATCTATATTGAGAGAGATGGCGTGATCGTCGAGTCGGATATGAAGTTTACCAATGCCGAAGCGCTCTTGCGTTTTGTTCGTGCCTTGGCAGTTTCCGTTGGGAGAGAGCTCAATCGACGTTATCCGACCCTGGATGCGCGTCTTCCAGATGGGGCGCGTTTAAATTTAGTAGTGCCTCCTATTGCCCTGGATGGCCCTTCAATCACGATTCGAAAATCTAGCGATAGCGTTTTGAGCTATCAAGATTTAATTAAACATGGAACCCTCGACGGAAAATCGATGTTTTTTTTAAATCGAGCTGTTTATGCAAAGCAGAATATTCTGATCAGTGGAGGCACCGGAAGCGGTAAGACAACTCTACTAAATGTTATGAGCTCCTTTATTAGCGGTCATGAGCGAGTCGTGACAATCGAAGATACCGCTGAATTAAAATTGAATGTTAAAAATATTGTTCGCATGGAAACCAAGCCTGCGATGGGGACAGAGCCAGCTATCACTATGGATGGTCTGGTTAAAAATGCTCTGCGTATGAGGCCAGACAGAATTGTTATTGGAGAGTGTCGCGGGTCAGAGGCCATGGACATGTTAATGGCAATGAATACTGGGCATGAGGGAAGCTTAACGACGATTCATGCAAATACTGCAGCAGGAGCCCTTCGCAGACTGGAGTCAATGGTGCTTCGTTCGGGTGTAGAAACGCCGCTTTCGATGGTGCAAATGGATATTGGAAATACAATAAATTTAGTGATTCAAGCAAGCCGCGGCGTTGATGGAAAACGCCGAGTCGTTGAAGTTTTAGAGGTTTGCGGGCGAGATCAGGATAATTATATCACGCGCGAAATTTTTAAAATGGACGGAGACAGAGGCCTGATATCAACAGGAGCCATCCCTGAATTTGTAAAACATAACACCGACCCCAATCTCGCATTGAGCACAGAAATTTTTGATCCCGACAAAAAAGTGCGTCTGACTTAATATTATTTATCAAGCAGGTCCACCAACGTCACTGCTGCACGATCCTTTTTGCTGCTTGTTTCTTGCTGTGGGCAAAAATTTGGACGTTGAAGTTATTTCCGAGACTGCAGGTCTTCTTCTTCTCCTGGAAGATCGATATCGGTATCGTCCAATATTTTTGAATCCTCAAGTTGTTGAAACTTGGGAGTGGCAATCGCTTGTGACATCAAAGCAGGATGGTAAGAATAGACCAAGGATCCTGGGGGGAGTTTGTCAATCAGGCCGTTGATCACATCCTTGCCCACAGCAAGGCATCCCCAGCTACGGCCGAGGCGGCCATATCTCTTTAGAAAAGAATCAGAAACATAGGGTGCCCCGTGCAAGACGATACGCCGAGGCTTTAGGAGGCTGTTGGCGCTCTCGATTCCGCGCAGTCGCAGGGATCGGCCATGAAAGCCGTAGTAGGTTTCTTCGGTTAGAGCTAGGCCCAAAGAATTTTGCTTTGAGTCGTTGATATTTGAAAACCTCGTGGTCCAGCGGACCCCAGAGTTTTTTCCGTGCGCGACAAAAAACTTGTCAACTTTACCGGTGATGAGACTCATCAGATAGAGTCTTTTTTCGGTAGAAGATTTTGAGTAGTCGATAATCACCATGAATTTTGAATGCTTGTTGTTTTTATCCAAGTATTCAAGGGCCCGAGAGGTGGCCTCAAGAGGAACCCCTTGTTGCTCAAAGAGGTTCACCAAGCGCGTGCCATGAATTTCTTTGTGAAGAAGGGGGCCGGCTGAGGCTTCTAGCCAGAGTGAGAAAAGTATAAAAAGGGGCAGGGGCCATTTCATAGGAAAAACAGGAGTGCAAGCATCTCGCCACAAAGATCAGAGAATAAGGGCCAATTGGCTGCCGTATGAGTTCTAAAATGAACTCTAGGGCCTAAAAACGGCGTCACAGTGAAGAAGTTCTAGACACTAAAAAGTCATTAAATCGAAACCAAGAAGGGGTTTTCTACTTTTGGGGTGGCACTTATTTTGTTATATAGGGTCCCGTTGGCTTGGAGGTCGTATGGATCGACGATTTTTGTTTCTTACTTTTTTTGTGATGTTGGCGTCCTCTTTTTCGGCTCAGGCAAAGTTAAATGACAATCAGGTCATGAAATGTATTTATCAACACCGTCAGACTCAGGTGGCCTTCTTAGATTTGGAACAAGCCTATGAGATGCGCTCTGTTTCTGCTAAAGACTTTTTTCAGGCTATTGATAATGCGCCGAGCTGCCCACAGTTAAGAAAAAACATAAAAAGGCTGCACGGGACCATGATTTCTCGACTGCAAGTTCCACAGAGCAAGCCCACTTCAGTTTCAGCCCCCTCGACCCCTGCTATTCCGTCGACCCCTTCTATTTCAGACGACAGTGGGGACCTTTTCTTAGAGTAAAGGACCCACAACCCACTGCGTAAGCCATCCTAGGCATTGAGCTTTCAGGCGATTTTCATTAACATGAGAACGCAAATTTCATTTGAAAAGAGGGCTCTTATGGCGAAAATCGAGACCACCCCAGAAATGGTCAAAAATGTTTACACAAAATCTAATGAACGATTGGCGGTGATTCGTCAGCGTTTAAATCGGCCCCTCACTCTGGCTGAGAAAGTCGTCTTCGGACATCTTGATGATCCAAAAAACCAAGAACTTGTTCGCGGTTCTTCTTTCTTGCAATTACGTCCAGACCGCGTAGCAATGCAAGATGCAACGGCGCAGATGGCTCTGCTTCAGTTCATGTTGGCGGGTAAAGACGAAGCCGCAGTTCCTTCAACAGTTCACTGTGATCACTTGATTCAAGCCTACAAAGGTAAAGCCGACGACATGGTGGCTTCGAATAAAGTGAACGAAGAAGTTTTTAATTTTTTAGCAACATCAACCTCCCGCTACAATATCGGCTTTTGGAAGCCAGGCGCTGGGATTATTCATCAAGTGATTCTTGAGAACTATGCATTCCCTGGTGGTCTGATGATTGGAACGGATTCTCACACCCCCAATGCCGGCGGCTTGGGAATGTGTGCCGTGGGTGTCGGTGGTTCGGATGCTTCTGATGTGATGTCAGGACTTACTTGGGAGGTAAAGAATCCGAAACTCATCGGTGTTCATCTCAAAGGAAAAATGACAGGATGGACTTCAGCAAAAGATGTGATCTTGAAACTTTGCGGAATGCTGACGGTTAAAGGTGGAACAGACAAAATTGTTGAATATTTTGGCGAAGGCACGAAGTCGATTTCTTGCACCGGAAAGGCAACAATCACAAATATGGGGGCCGAGCTAGGCGCCACTTGTTCAATTTTCCCCTATGATGACCGCATGAAGGCTTACTTGAATTCAACAGGCCGAGCCGAGTTAGCAGCAGTCGCGGATCAACATAAGGATTTGCTGTGTGCAGATCCTGAAGTGGCCGCAGACCCTAAAAAATTCTTCGACGAAGTTTACGAAATTGATCTGTCAGCA
>JAMIQD010000057.1:0-4250 GCA_035914755.1 Pseudobdellovibrionaceae bacterium
CCTTTTTCAGAACAGATCAATCGCTAAAAATTTCAGGAGCTGGTTTGGGTCTTTCAATTAGCAAGATGATAATTGAGAAACTCGATGGTAAAATTGGAATAAGTAGTAATGCACAAGGCGGGGCCACATTTTGGTTTGAAATTGCCTTAGAGAAATCTAAAAAAAATATCTTGAAGAATCAGAACAAAATAGAAGAGCTTCCTGCTTTCGACTTCTCACTGTTTAAAGTATTGGTGGCAGAAGATAATGTTGTGAACCAGAGTATTCTTGCAAGCATGTTAAAAAAGATGGGTGCTCGTTATAAAATTGTCAGTGACGGTGGGGAGGTTATACGGGCCTTGGCCGTCGAACGGTTTGATCTTGTAGTGATGGACTGTTATATGTCCCCCATGGATGGCTTTGAGGCTGCAAGAATTATTCGGAATTCCCAAGAGCCCTACAAAAAGATTCCCTTGCTGGCGTTCACTGCAAGCAGTGCTCAAGAGGATCGCAAGCACTGCTTGCAATCAGGAATGAACGATGTACTTCTAAAGCCGGCAACTTACGAGCAGTTGCTAGAAAAGATAAAATCTTGGGGCTTGATTAGTTATCAGTCGACGCCAGTCCTGGATGAGTCATCCCTTGATAAAATACGATCGTTTGATAATGAGGGACAAAACCTATTGCAGTCGCTACTGCAGATATATCAAGAAAATACAGAGCAAGAGTTTCAGAAGATGAAGGAGCTGCTTGAGCTCTCGGACGTCGAGGGGCTTAGGAAGAAGGCTCACAAGCTTAAATCCAGCTCGGCCCAATTGGGCGCCATGAGATTTGAAAGGTACTGTTACTTAATGGAAAACGAGGAGACTTTTGATCTCCCCAAAATGACGTTGTTACTTAAGTGTATGATTTTTGAGTATAACGAATCCTTGAGGGATTTTCGAATTTATTGTCAAAAACATAGTCAAAACACAAGTGTTTTAATGTGAGACTGTGTAAGTGTCTGTATTTAGCTTGTAAATTAGGAGTTTGAAAAAATACGAGGCCAACAGTCGATGGTGGGATTTGCCTGAGCTATTCTTACTGTATTAGTAAAGTATAGAGCCCTTAATGGACTGTGGGCGCAAGGTGAAACATTGATTGTTTCCGGGGGGAGGATGGAATTTCTCCCCTTTGTTATTTTTAGCGTGCAGGGCAAAGGGCTAAGTTATTTCGGATATAAGATCTTTGCCTTTTTAGCTCGCTATCTGAAAGAGAAAACTTGTTTGGATTGCAGCCATTGTCATTTACATATTGTCGAATGGCTGTGACCTCGGATGGAGTCATCTTAAGTTTCCAAATAAGTTTAACCTTAAGCCAGTTTTCAATATACTCACAGCGGTAAGAATAATTCGGAGGCATATACTTATCCGGTGAGCGATCTCCCTTGCGCATATTTTCTATACCGTTTGAGCTAATTAGGTGGAACTTGTTCCCCATATAATTTGCGTAGAGACAGCGAGTTTGAAAGTCCCATTCCCATGCACCAGATTGATAGGCGTCTTTAAGGGGTACCATGTGATCGATCTGAATATCTCTCGACTCCACGAATTTGCGTCCCGTGTATGCGTCGTTCCAGGCGCCCTTATCAACTATGCAGTGGTTATTTTCTCGGTAACTGATGGGCCCTTCAGCGTCGCGCAGAAGCACCTTTGCGCGGGTATTAAAGCAGCTATCGTCAGTGGGGTCATTGATCCATCGGCCAAAGTGCGAACGGCGATTGTAGTGCTCGCGGGGCGAGGATGGGGCGTCTGGATGAAGGGTCCAGTGGAGAAGGCTTAAGGCGACAATTCGCGCTTTTGCCGCCATTGACTTAAACGTAAGGGGCTCGAGGGCGAGAACATCTAAAGCGGCAGTTGCCGAGGCTGACTGTATATTTTGCGGTTCATCTATTGTATAATACTGAGCAGGGACGGCTGTCTCGAGCGTGTCTGGCGCGCTCGCTAAAGCCTGGGAGCTTAATAAGAACGAGGATCCATACAAGGCAAAGGTTATAGTCGATAATATTCGATATAAATGTGTAGGTGGCATTCGCATTGAGAACTCATCCCCTCTTTTGGAGTTCAAAAAACTAAGTGTCCAGTCGACAACCATTAACGGAAATTTCTCCTCGAGTTTCAAGTAAAAAAGTGTTTGAAATTGGTTAGAGATTGGTCAAGACGCGGCAATGTCTAATGATATTGCGTGTCATGCTTATTGTTTGCACAAAATTAATCGCAAAAACGTCTTGTTTTGTGTCTGACATTAAAACGATCGTTTAAAACAATTGATTAAAACGATCGTTTTAATTAGATTTACAGTATGACAAATATTAATTCAGATGACTTAAGTGCTCGGCAGCGCCTCCTTGAGGTCGCGGCAAGGTTATTTGCCGAGCGGGGTCTTGATGGGACCAGCGTTCGAGATATAGCTAAGGAGTCGGGTTTGAATCTCAGCCTTATTAGTTATTATTTCGGAGGCAAAGAAGCTCTTTATTTAGAGCTCATTCGGAGCTTCGCGCTTAATATTGCCAACGAACTAGAGCGGGTGATTGCTCTGTTTGAAGTCGAAGAGCTTAGTCCTAAAACCATTAGAAAATTCTTTGCAGCCCTTGTTGCGGCTTATTCGGAAATTCGATTATCGCATCCTCAAATCGGCAAGATCCTTCAGAGAGAACGCGTGGCGGGACTTCCTTATGCTCGTGAGATTTATGAGAAGACCTTTGCTCCGGTAGCTGACGCCTTGGTCTTGCAAATTGTGAAGGCTCAAAAAAAGGGATTTGTATCCAAAGATATCAATCCTTTGCTTATTGTTATTTTTTTGCAGGAAAGTATTATTGGCTTTCATAATCTGATGGAGTGCCCTTTGCAGATGAAGCAGTCCCCGTTGGTAAAAACTAAAAACTTTAAAGACTTTCAAAATCAACTCGTAAATATTTTTCTGAATGGGATTCTCATATGAAAATCTTTTTATTGCCCTTCTTATTTTTGGTTCTTTTAATGCTGAGGCCGGCATCCGCGATGAGCCTAGAGGAGTTCCTGGCTGATGTTTCAAAAAAGCACAAAGAATTTCAGTCTCTGGAGCTTTCAAAAGATATCGCTGAGGACCGCCGCTTAGCTGGCGATTTGGCGCTATCTCCGGTTCTGACTATGGAGACTGGGTATTTGAGTGATGCGAAGCTCCCGCAGGCGAGCGGCGGAACAAAGGTTGTTGCAAATCAGTACAATGTTGGACTCGCAAAACAATTTGCTTCGGGCACGACTTTAGGGGTGACTGGAAACCTGCAGCGCACGCAAATTTCTAACCCAGTTTTGCCAACCGTTCCTGGTGATTATTCGACGGGGACTTTGGGGGTTCAGATCTCTCAATCTTTATGGAAAAATGCCTTCGGTCAAGGGGTTCGCCTTAGGCAGGAGCGCGAGTCTCTTGTTGCTAATGTCGAGAAAGAAAGTTTTAACTTAAAACAGAGACAGATCCTGTACAATGCAGAGAGTGCATATTGGGACTATTTGTATTTGCAAGAAGAGATTCTCCAAAAAAATGAATCTCTAGAAAGAGCCAAGCGAATTGAGGCTTGGTTAAAGCGTCGATATCAAGATGGAATCAATGACAAGGCTGACTTTTTAAATGCTCAGGCGTTGACAACATCCCGCGAGCTTTCTTTGGCTATCACCAGAGATCAGTCGCGTTCTGCCGAAAAAAATCTACGTGATTTTTTAGAAATGAATTCTGACGAAAAGTTGCCATCGTTTTCATCTGACTTCAAAAAAGCGCGAAAAATTCAGGAGTTTCTGACGGGGGACCCGGCTGGCCAAGTGGTGCGGCTTGATGCCTATTTATCTTCGCTTGATGCCAAGGTTAAGAACATCGTTGCCGGAGAAGCCAAAGATGCTCTTCGTCCGGACCTCACTCTTCAGGGCGGCTACGCAACAAATTCATATAGCACGGTTTCAAGCAACGAGGCCTTGAGTAATATCAGCAAGGCGGACACTCCGACGACCCAAGTGAGCCTCAAATTTAGCTATATTTTTGATACGGACTCGAAGCTTTCTAAAGAAGCACTAACGAGAAAAGAAGCTCTGGCTGCCCAGATTCAGAGTGAGCGAAAAATTCTTGAGAGCGAATCCTCATGGTCTGAATTGCAGCGTCGATATGCGGAACTTCTAAAACAAATCGAGACGGCGGAGCGCTAGAACAAGATACAGTTGAGTCGGGCTAAAGAATTGACCTTGAAACTCAGCCGGGGACGAGCG
>JAMIQD010000058.1:0-1874 GCA_035914755.1 Pseudobdellovibrionaceae bacterium
ATCGGAGAAAAAGTACCGCCATGCAAACCATTCGATCTTTCATCGTTTACTTAGAGTCTCGACGATTTTGCCCGCCGTGTATGACTCTCGAATAGTCCGACTCTTTTATAAAACAAGTGATTCGCTCTACAGGTTCTCGGTAAAAATCAAGGAACCTCATATTCTAAAGTTGGGATACTTTGACGCCGTCAAGTTATTGGGTACCCAAAAAGCCGATTCTGTAGCCAGTGCATTTCACGAGATATATGAAAAGTTGTCTAGCTTTTTTCTATCCGGACTTTTAACGCAAAGATTTAGTGGAGATTTTTCATTCGATCTTCCCGGTTAAGCAATTTTCGATCGGCGCGCGCATTTTCAATTTTTTCACAACGTTCATTTAAAACCAGACCACGACGTCCGAAGAACACGTCGGCAGGGCGTAAAAAATTGATTCCCGCATGCAGCCGCTGGTGATTGTATTCGTAACTATACTTGTTCAATATTTCCCAGGCCTCCTGGAAGTCGCTGGGCTGCCCAGGACGAAGAGCTTCTTGCTTGACCGTGCCGTTCATGCGCTCGATTTTTCCGTTGGTCTGCGGGTGGTTTCTGCGCGTAAAAATTTGCTGGATCTCGAGCTTCTGCAAAAGTCGTTTAAAATCGTGACTGATAAACTGCGATCCATTGTCATTGATGAGGCGCGGCCGCGCATGCGGGTACTTTTCTTTCACGCGCTGAACGAACATTTCAACAGAACCACCCAACATATCCGGCATTAGCTCCCAATCCAGCAAATACCTTGAATAGCCATCTAACATCATTATTAAAAAATAAAAAATGCCGCCGACCTTGATATAGGCGATGTCTGTGTGCCAATGGTAGTGAACGTGCTTGGGTTTGTGGCGATACTCTTTTTCGGTTTCGCCGTTGTCGACTTTATTCCAACCTCGCAAACGACCATGAGCCGACAAGATATCGTAGACCTTTGATTCAGATAAAAACGCGATATTCGCGTCAACCATTTGCCACGTGAATTTGCGGTATCCTATACCGGGATGTAGATCTCGATAAGCCAGTACTGCCGCTACCTCTTCAGGCCTGACGCTCGCGATACTTACAATCTGTTTTTTGTCTGGGACGAAATTGGTTAGATTTTGCCAGTCATAGTAAGTGGATTTTTTAATGCCAAATAATTCTAAAATATTTTCTAAAGAAAGATCCGTTCGCTTCTGAAGATTAGCTATGTCAGTTGCCGCAACGGACCTTAAATCGCGAGCTAGCTCTAAAGTATCCCCGAGTCCCCAAGACTTTTTTTTAGCTCAATATTTTCACTGACAATATCGGCGATAATTGATTGTTGACGTAAGTTCTTTTTTTCAAGCTCTTCGATCTTACGAAGCTCCGCTTTAGTAGGGCCAGAGTCAGGCTTTTTAAACCCATTCAGTGCAGCTTTCAAAAACTGCTCCTGCCAACGATAAAACCCGGCGGGACTGATGTCGTACTTCTTGCAAATCTCCGACACAGAAGTCTTTGTCGTCATTTGCTCTTTTACGATTTTGAATTTCTGGTCTGGCGTATAATGCCGACGTGTTTTAGACTGATCTTGTTCCATTTGCTTCAGCTCCTTTTGACGCAATATGGAGATTAAATCATCCCTTAAATACCTGCGTCAAAAGTCCGATTAACAAAAAAGCGGGACAAAAAGATCGACACCTGAACATCCGAATCAAGCCCCAAATGCTGAAAAAGAAGTGTAATACCGAAATTCAGGGTAAGTTTTGTATTTTACTGAGTCAAAGTGAACTGCTTGAAAGCACTGCTGATAGTAAGGTGAACTTGAAAATTGATCAGATTCTTGACGATTTGAAAAGATTAGCCAGCTGAAATAGAATCTACCC
>JAMIQD010000059.1:0-2376 GCA_035914755.1 Pseudobdellovibrionaceae bacterium
TCTCGATGAATGTCTCAAATTTAAACGCATCGATGAGGCCGGAATCGAGTGGTCTAAAAGAAATTACCCCGGGGGCTACACCTCTTATGGGTCGATTGGGCATTTGCATGAGGTTTCCAGCACCTTTGAAGTACTCCGCAAAGAAATTGATAAGCATGTTCGTAAGTACATCCAGAGCTTGGAAATGGACGTAAACCCCAAGCATATTCAGATGAGAACATGCTGGATCAACATAATGCCCAAGGGGGCGGCTCACACCATGCATATTCACCCACTCTCAGTAATTAGTGGAACCTACTATGTTCAGACTCCTAAAAATTGCAGCACCATCAAGTTTGAAGACCCTCGAATGGTGGGTTTTATGGCCTCCCCGCCTCGCAAGGCCCACGCAACCGAGAAAAATCAGCGCTTTGTTGAATTGCAACCAAAAGAAGGAAGTGTCGTTCTTTTTGAAAGCTGGATGAGGCATGAAGTTCCAAGAAGTACTGCGGACAAAGAACGAATCAGCATTAGTTTTAACTATGATTGGGTATAGGTTTTGAGATTTGATACAGACAAGGCTTCCCCCTCTCCTTAGAATCGAGAATCTCTCAAAAGAGTATCCCTCAAAAGTCATTTTAAGAGAGCTCTCGATGGAAGTTTACAGAGGTGAATTTCTTTGTCTTTTAGGCCCCTCTGGATGTGGCAAATCCACCCTTTTAAGAGTTCTGGCTGGCCTCGAAGAAGCAAACGCAGGGGCTCTCCAATGGCAAAGTAAAGAAACACTTTCTTTTGTTTTTCAAGACGCGGAGCTTTTGCCATGGAGAACCGCCCTTGAAAATGTCAGGCTTCCTCTTGAGCTGCAGGCAAAACTAACTAGTAAAGAACAGAGCGAAAAATCTTTAGAAGCCTTAAGAATGGTAGGCCTTGAGAGTTTCGTAAATTATTTTCCGCACGAGCTATCTGGTGGAATGAAAATGCGAGTATCTATTGCGCGCTCTCTTGCTATGAAGCCGACAGTCCTATTTATGGATGAACCATTTTCGGCACTAGATGAGATAGCTCGCTTCGAAATTCAAAATCAGTTGCGAAAAATCTGTTCTGAACAAAAACTGACTGTCGTGTTTGTCACCCATTCTATCTTAGAAGCGGTTTTCTTGGCCGATCGACTGATTTTAATGGCTAAAAATGAAGGCGACCTTGTTCTAGATGAAAAAATTTTCTATGAGCAAATACGAGACGATCAATTGCGCGAAACTTCGGCCTTCCTAAATTATGTTACGCATATTAGTAAGAAGATGCGGGAGACCTCAGCATGAGAGTTTTGTTGCGCGCGGCACTACCGGCAGTTCTGACCTTTCTGATTTTAACCCTCCTTTATGAGCTCGCCGTTCAGTATTCGTTGCTGCCAGAGTTTTTATTTCCGGCGCCATCGACAGTCGTAAAAACACTTTACGAGAATCGGGGGGATTTTCAAAAGGCACTGTTTGAGACCCTTCAAGGGGCAATGATAGGTTTTGTTTCCAGCATTTTTGTGGGGACCATTCTTGCAGTACTCTTTTCTCTTTCGAACTTTCTTTGCCGCGCCATCATGCCATTTGCAGTTTTTTTTCAAACAGTGCCAGTAATAGCTGTTGCCCCGCTCTTAGTTATCTATTTTGGCTTTGGAATGCCCACTGTCGCTGCGGCCTCGTTTATCGTGTCATTGTTTCCGATCGTCGCCGGAGCGTTGACGGGGCTCGATAGTGTCGACCGAGGAAAAATGGATCTATTTAGAATCTATGGAGCAAGTGCCTGGCAAACTCTCTGGAAGCTCAAAATACCTAATTCCTACGCTTACGTTTATTCAGCTCTTAAAGTCTCACTCGGGTTGGCTATTATCGGTGCCATAGCAGGAGAATTTGTTGCTGGAGGGGGATTGGGCGCCCTGATCGACACAGCCAGAGCGCAACAGCGCATTGATATCGTTTTTGGTTCCCTAATTTTATTGTCGTTAATGGGAATCTCGGGGCTTGCGATTTTAAAATTTCTTCATAAGATTATTCAGCGCGCACGCCCCTACTGTCTTCACTTAAAGGATTAAATATGAAAATGATACTTCTTGTTTTAGCTTTAAACTGGAAGGCAGAGCCGCAATTCGGTGGATTTTATGCAGCTCACCTAAACGGCGAATTTAAAAAACGTCAACTCGAAGTTCAGATTGTCGAAGGCGGCTCTGGAACTCCTACCGCGCAGATGCTTGGCGCTGGTAAGGTTCAATTTGCCATTGTCAGCGGCGAGGAGGTTTTAATTGCGAGGGAGCGGGGCTCAAAAATAACAGCCTTGTTTGCCACCTATCAAACAAACCCTCAGGCGATTATGACCCACGAATCCCAGGGCTTTAAATCGCTCAAAGAG
>JAMIQD010000060.1:0-7394 GCA_035914755.1 Pseudobdellovibrionaceae bacterium
GATCGAGGCCGGCCGCGCACTTCAGAAAAAAACTGGGGCTAAACAAGTTGTTTTGACCAGGGGGAAAGACGGCATGACGATTTTTTCGGGGAGCGAAATCAGCGAGGTCCCAACCTTTGCGCGCAAAGTTTTTGATGTGACCGGCGCCGGTGATACCGTCATTGCGGCAATCGCCCTCGGAGTCGCCGCGAACCTGCCAATAGCGACCTCATGCACACTTGCGAATTTCGCGGCAGGGGTAGTGGTAGGCAAAGTGGGCTGTGTCCCTTGCGAAATTTCTGAGCTTGTTGAATATATTCAGACGGCCCACAATTAGCACCGCCACCCTGTAGGAATTCCAACATCCTTCGGCTCTGCAATTAGGAGCCGACAAAATACTAGATTCTACCCCTGAGATATTGTACCTTCTGGCCTCTTTGAAAAATAGACTTCAAAACCCTTTTGAAAAGGCTGTAAAAAGCAAGAAGGAGCCCTAGCATGTTCAATGCTTATGAAAACGATTTGTCCACCTCGGAACCTCAGTTCACGCAAACGACCACTCCCGCTGGTAAAGTAAATTTTTACTCAATGACCCTTGAGGATCTTAAGAATTTTCTCAAAGGAAAAGGCAAAGAGCAGTTTCGCGCGCAGCAGATTTTTAAGTGGGTTTACGATGAACGAGTGACGGATGTAGAGCAGATGTCGAATCTGTCAAAAACCTTCCGCGCTGAGTTGCCGGCGATCATGAGCTTTGATTTGCCGCCAGTTCTAAAACATTTAAAGTCTGTCGATGGCACGCAGAAGTTTCTTTTTGACGTGAAAGAGGGCAACAGTGTTGAGGCGGTTTTGATTCCTTCCGAAGATCGCCTAACCTTGTGTTTGTCCTCTGAAGTCGGCTGCAACATGGCTTGCAAGTTTTGTTTTACAGGCAAACAAAAACTCAAGCGACGACTGACCACTGAAGAAATCGTGGGTCAGTTTATGCAAGTTCATGACCGTTTGGGCGAGGGCCAGCGCATTTCTAATATCGTCTTTATGGGTATGGGCGAGCCTCTTGACAATCCTGAAGCAGTCTTCAAGTCGATCGAGGTTTTACAGAATCCTTTTGGTATGATGTTGTCTCGTCGTAAGATCACGGTTTCAACTTCTGGTTTAGTGCCTCAAATTAAATTAGTGGCGAACGCCCGAGTGAGACTTGCGGTCAGCCTCAACGGGTCGAATGACGAGATTCGCTCTAAGGTGATGCCCATCAATAAAAAGTACCCACTTAAAGAGCTTCTTGAGGCTTGCAAAGAGTTCTGTGATCAAACCAAAGACAAAATCACTTTTGAGTATGTCTTATTAAAAGGTGTCACAGATCAGCTCGAGCATGCGCGTGAAGTAGTCAGACTTCTCAAACATGTTCCAAGTAAAATCAATATCATCCCTTTTAACGAGCACCCAGGTTCGGGATTCGAAAGACCCTCTGATGAGCAAATCGAAAAATTTCATACGGAATTGATTCGACTCGGAGCTCACGTGCTTTTGCGCCGAACGATGGGGCGAGACATTTTTGCCGCTTGCGGGCAGTTGACGACAGTAACAGATAGACCTGAAACCATGGACATTTCTAATTCAAAAATCGGGAGTACAAATGAGCGACATTTTAGTGGTGGGCAGCTTAGCCTATGATAGCATTGAGACACCTTCAGGCCGTGTAGATCGCGCGCTGGGTGGATCCGCAAATTATTTTTCTTTGGCAGCAAGTCTCTGGGCGAGAGTGCGTGTCGTCGGCGTTGTAGGTCAGGATTACGATGCGGCCGATTACCAACTTTTGCAGTCTCGCAACGTGGATTTGGCGGGGCTTGAAAAGGTTCCAGGTAAGACCTTTCATTGGGAAGGTAAGTACGAAGGAGATATGAATGAAGCTAAAACTCTCAGAACAGAACTGAACGTTTTTGAGCACTTCAATCCTAAATTGCCAGAGCATTACAAGGATTCTGCCTTTGTGTTTCTAGCGAATATTGCTCCAGCACTTCAGCTTGAAGTTTTAAATCAAGTGAAAAACCCCCAGTTCGTGGGCATGGATACTATGAACTTTTGGATAGAAATCGCGAATGCGGACCTTCTTAAGGTTTTGAAAAAGGTCAATGTGGTCCTAATTAATGAGACCGAAGCAGAAATGCTCACTCGCGCCGACAACGCGATTTCTGCCGCTGCAAAAATCGTCGAAATGGGTCCTGAGGCAGTGGTGATTAAGCGGGGAGAGTACGGATTTATCATGTACAGCAAGTCCGAGGGTTACTTTGTGTTGCCGGCCTTCCCGATTGCTAAGGTCACGGACCCAACAGGCGCTGGGGATACTTTTGCCGGAGGATTTTTTGGTTACCTAGCAAGTCGAAAAGATAAATTAACAGTCAAAGACTTAAAACAGGCTTGTATCTTCGGCAGCATTTTGGCGAGTCACACCATTCAGGACTTTAGTGTGAAAGCTTTGTCCAAAGTGACTTTGGGTGACATCGAAAAGCGCATGGCCGAATACCACAAGGTGATTACTATATAACGAGTTTTAACCTTTTGCCCTGCCAAGTATTCTGTCTCAAAGTGAGATTGGGCTAGACCAAAGGCGTAATTTACCAAGTAACAGAGCCCTTTCCTTAAGAAAGGGCTTTTGTTTTCCGATATTTAGATCAAGTCATGGCAAAGAAAAAGGTTCTACAGACACCTAAAGATGACTTGATTGATTCTCTGTTGAACGATGTTCAAGAGTTAAATGATCAAGGGGCGAAGCAAAACAAAAATGCTTCTGCCGATTTATTTTTGGATGATTACGAGGGTAGTTCGCCAGGGAAAGAAGTTGTTGTCGGATTAGATGGCGATGAAAACCGTATTGAAAATACGAATGTTGGAGCCGCTCACTTATGGCATCAAGTCAAGGGTGTCGGGACTTCTCAACAAGATAGCGAAGAGTCGCTAGAGGAATCTTCTCCGGGCGTACCGCCAGTTTACGAAGATGTTGAATCGCAGGATGTCTTTGAAGATTATGAGGCGCCAGTGACGCCGGGTGCGGAAAATTTCCCTGAAGGCTTCAAAATTAGCGCAAGCAATCACGACGACAAGACAATAAATATCAATGAACAATCTAAGCAACAGATTGCTTCTGAACGACCTCCTTCACAGGATTCGGCTGTAAAATCACATCATGACTCAGAGAGAACTGTTGCCGTTGAAGGGTTTGCAAATCGACAGCCACGAGCAAAGAAAAATCTCGAACCTACGGTCAGCTTTGGATCCTTGCGCGGTCCGGGGCCCGGAAATGGAAGCGTTTATGCCTCTGGCGATGCGACCTTGGTTCAAGCTGAAAGCTTAAAAATTGCTCAGCAGCGTATTTTAGAGCTAGAGCGTGAGGTTGAAAAGTACCGACAAGAAAATGAGGAGCTGGCCTCAGCGGGAGAGATTATTCGTGATCGCTCTGAAGAGCTGACAGCGAGAATTTTTTCTCTCGAGGGCGAAAAACAAGAGATTCAAGACACTCTTCAGAACGAGTTGATGATCGTCAAAGGGTCTCTGCAGTACAAAGAATCCGAGGTTGGCAAAGCGCGACTAAAGATTGAGGAGCTAGAGGCTCGTCTTAAATCGGACTTCAAGAAAATCCGTGTTCGGGAGCGAGAATTAGAAAATCGCCTAGAATTGGTTAAGGCCGAAAAAGCTGCGCTTCTTCGGGCTAAGGATGAGAATATTCTTGAGCTCAAAAGAAAAATTGATCATCTCGAATCAGAACTTGATAATTATCGTAGAAAGGTTCTCGAACTCAATAAAACCATCACGACCAACCAAGAGCAATTTAAGCGCACTGTGCGCGCACTTCGATTGGCCCTGAGTAATTTAGAGGTTAAAGAGGAGAACGTCGTTCCTTTGAAGAAAGCTGATTAGAGATGGAGCAGGTCCCCTCAGTTGAAACCATTCAAACTGTCAAAAAAATAAAAGTTGTTATTAGCGATCTTCATTTGGGCAAGGGCCGTATTTTAGAAAACGGCGGAATCAACTCGCTCGAAGAATTTTATTATTCGGAGAAGTTGGTAGAGTTCATTCATTACTATTCTTCGGGCATTTACCGTGATTATGAGGTAGAGCTTATTATCAATGGTGATTTTTTGAACTGCCTTCAGGTCGACTTTAAAGGGCACTTTTTAACGGTGATTACAGAATCTGTAGCTTTAGATATTATTAAGTCTATTATTCAAGGACATAACAAGGTCTTCAAAGCGATGGCGGACTTTTCGGCTAAACCTGGCAATTCAGTCACCTACATTGTTGGCAACCATGATCAGGCGATGTTGTGGCCTGCCTGCAGGGCGTATTTAAATTCTGTTGTTGGAACTCCGATTCGGTTTAAAAACATCGTCTATTTTTTTGATGGAGTTCATGTTGAACATGGGCACATGCATGAAGCGGCAAATCGGATGGATCCCAAAAAGTTTTTTTTAAAAAAGGACCTGGCTGAGCCTATTTTGAATTTGCCATTTGGCTCGCATTTTTTTGTGGAGCTGGTTTTAAAGGTCAAACAGAAATACCCACATGTTGATAAAATCCGCCCCTTTTCAAAAATGGTGAGGTGGGCCATTTTTAATGAGACCTGGATGCTAATATCTTCATTTTTTTCTCTTATCGCATATTTTGCAAAAACGATGTTTGTGAAGGACCCACGTCGTCACTGGCCCTTTCGTCGGATATTGCAGGTTATTTTAGAGAGCGCTATATTTCCGGATTTGAGTGAGTCGGCGCGTAAAGTATTAGGCGATGAAAGAGTCCACACGGTTATTTTTGGACACACTCATGTCTACCAATACCGCCAGTGGTCAAGTGATAAGGAATATTTTAACACTGGAACGTGGACGGAGCTCACTTCTTTGGATATTGTGTCTTTGGGCAAAATTACGAAGTTAACCTACGTTTTAATTGAGTATCCAGAAGACGGCGGTAGGCCGCGGGGGCGACTCAAAGAGTGGCGCGGTTACCATCGAATCGAAGAGGACGTTGCGGTCTCTTAGTTTTGCCTCACCGAAGATGCAAATAAGGGGACAACCGTGTTTGAAGTTTTAAATAGTCACAAGCTTTCAGGGGCTCTCGTTGAAGAGAGCCAAAAATCGTTGCAGAAGTTTTTTTCTAGAAATGATATCGGGTTCGTGGCTCTGCCAGATCGAAATAACTTGTGGGAACAGTCCTTGAGTATCGGTCAAGATCTTCGCCAAAAATTTTCAAGCATGGTCGTTGTGGGGATCGGAGGAAGCTCTCTCGGCGCACGAGTTTTGGCTCAGGTCACCGGAGCCGAGAACATTCATTTTGTCGACAATGTGGACGTCGTAGAATTTGAAGGACTTTTTGATCGGCTTGGGGATTTGGCAAAGGTTTGTTGGGTTTTTATTTCCAAGAGCGGGACCACCATTGAGACCTTGCTGGCCTTGGAGTTTATCACGCAGAAATATGCTGCGAAAAATCTTTTGCTTCCTAAAAACGCCGTAGTTATCACCGAAAATCGAGAAAACACGCTCGGAAATTGGGCGCGAGAGCACGGGGTGATTCGGGCTGAAGTGCCACTTGATGTCGGAGGTAGATTCTCGGTATTGTCTCCGGTTGGCTTAGTGCCAGCTGCCTTTGTGGGCATGGACTTGAAGTCACTACAAAAGGGTGCTTCTGAGGCCCGTAAGAACAGGGCATTGATCGAAACGTTAATGGCCCATTTTATGTGGAGCTTTCAGAATGAAAAGTGGATCACCTTATTTTGGTTTTACACCTCAAGAGCGCATTCGTTGGGAATGTGGCTGAACCAGTTATGGGCAGAGTCGTTGGGAAAAAAAGTGGATCGCAAAAATGGAGTGGCCCCACGAGCGAGCACTCCCATGTGGGCAATAGGCGCCATCGATCAACACTCGGTTTTGCAACAGGTGATGGAAGGAGCGAAAGACAAGTTTGTTGTATTTCATCGTTTTGAGGATGCAGAGGGCGGAGACTTAAAGTTGCAGAAGACTCAGTTTGCGGAGACCCTATCCTTGCAGGGTAAATCCATGGGGACCCTCCTGCGTGCTGAAGCGATTGCTACAGAGGAAGCGTTAAGAAGCAGTGGCGTTCCAACCCTGTGTATTAGGACCAAAGTTTTAAACGGAGAGAGTCTAGCGTATTATTTTATGATGTTCGAGTTGATCGTCGCAGGTCTTGGTGAGTGGATGGACATCAACGCCTTTGATCAACCAGGAGTTGAACTGGGCAAGAGGCTAGCAAAGGACCTTTTGACCAAAGCGTGATTGTCGCCGGATTTGCGGGACTCTATAATGATCTTTCTATGACTGCTGACGAATCTAGGGATGTATCAGAAAAAACGAGTGTGGTGTCTCAGGACACTTTTAAGGGGCGCATTCAAGCTGCGGACAGTGCGCCTCCTGTGATTGTCGTTTTGATTGGTCCCCCAGGATATGTTGGCAAACAATATCCCATTTCTTCAAATGATATTGTGATTGGCCGCTCTGTTGAAACCCAAGTATACATCGATGACAAGAGCTTGAGCCGATCCCATGCAAAATTCGCTATTGTCGGAGCTGAAGTTTCCATAATTGACCTTGGTTCAACCAATAGAACCATCGTTAACGGGAACCCCTTGCCCCCCCTTGCACCTTGCGCTCTTAAGAACAACGATCAAATCAAGACGGGCAATGTCGTTTTTAAATTTCTAGAAAAAGGAAATATCGAGGCTCTAACGAATCAAACGATGTACGAAAAAGCAAATCGTGATGCTTTGACAGGAGCCCATAGCAAGGGATCTCTTTTAGAGAAAGGCCCTGAGGCCGTTCGCAGATCTGAACTTTTGAATGAAGAACTCAGTGTCATTGTTTTTGATATTGATCATTTTAAGAAGATCAATGATACGTTCGGACATGCAGCAGGTGATCAGGTTTTAAAAGAACTGGCGACAATCGTGAGCTCTCGCCTGATTCGTTCCAACGATTACTTCGCTCGTTACGGCGGCGAAGAGTTTGTTCTAATTTTATCAGGTGCGACTGCAAAAATGGCGAGTGAAATTGCAGAGCGAGTTCGGGTCACGATCGAGACGAATAAATTTGTGTTCGAAGGTCATACAATTCCAGTTACGATCTCTCTGGGGGTTGTTACCAAGAGTACGAATGATACGGATTGGTCAGAGCTTTTTCAGAGTGCTGACACCGCTCTTTATACATCAAAACAATCGGGCCGAAATCGTGTGACGATAGCTCGCTAACGAGACATAAGATTTTCTTATGTCTGCCCTAATAAGTCCTTAAATCACAATTAATTTCAAATATTTAGTGTCAAAATGGCCTCATTTTGTTGGCTCTCAAATTGCACAGGTATTAAGCATGGTGGCACTAATTTGGGGGAGCTGCCGGACCCATTAACCGAAAACC
>JAMIQD010000061.1:0-2161 GCA_035914755.1 Pseudobdellovibrionaceae bacterium
TAGCGTGGTGTAGGCATAGGAAAAGCTTTCCAAAAAAACTCCTTGATATTGTTGACCCATGCTAGCTGGTGAAATAATTTCTATCAACTATGAACAAAAAATTACTTATCTCGATGGTATTCTCGGCGCTTACATTTTCTCTAACTCTTGTTTTTGCTGAAAACAATGACAATTCAGAAAAGCCCTTTGTGGATTCGCCGAATCTTTTGATTTTATCGCCCCGCCAAATAACCTTTGAAGGACCTAAGTCTGGCGAGGGATATTTCAGCGCTGATGGCAAAAAAATGATTTTTCAAAGTGAGCGCTATCCAGGAAATCCCTTTTATCAAATGTATCTGATGGATTTGCAAACTGGCAAAACTGATTTGATATCCAAAGGCAGCGGCAAAACCACCTGCGGGTGGATCCATCCGTCTGGGAAAAAATTGATGTATTCTTCGACTCATCTGGACCCTCAGTCCAAGAAAAAACAGGAAGTAGAAATTGAAACCAGAAAAAAACCCGTCAAAGGTCGTTACGCTTGGAGCTTTGATGATCAATATGATATTTTCTCTTCGGATCTGAAGGGGCGCAATCTGAAGCGCCTTACAAAGGCTTTGGGGTATGATGCTGAGGGCTCCTATTCGCCCGATGGAAAATGGATTGCCTTTGCCTCTAATCGCGCTGGATACACTGAAAAACTAAGCGCAGAAGATAAAAAGATGTTCGATCAGGACTCCTCTTATATGATGGATATTTACATTATGAAAGAGGATGGCACTCAGGTTCGTCGGCTCACCGACACAAAAGGTTATGACGGAGGTCCTTTCTTTAGTGCGGACGGAAAAAAAATAACCTGGCGTCGTTTCTCACCAAATGGAGCGACGGCCGAAATTTTCACAATGAATGTCGATGGTTCCGAGCAGAAGCAAGCGACAAACTTGAAGTCTATGTCTTGGGCTCCATTCTATCACACCTCTGGGGATTATATTGTCTTTGCATCCAGCGTTTTGGGCTACTCTAATTTCGAGCTCTTTATTGTCGATAATGAGGGAACGAAGAAGCCAGTTCGTGTGACTTTTAACGATGGATTTGATGGCCTTGCAAGCTTTTCTCCCGATGGAAAAAAGATCACCTGGTCCCGTCGCAACGAAAAGGGCGAAAGCCAAATCTTTATTGCTGACTGGGATGATGCCGAAGCTAGGCGCCTTCTGGGGCTTGCGCCAAGGGAACTTAAATCAAGTGATCTCGGTTCCGACATTTCGGGCCAAGATGCTCAGATGATTGTTTCATACCTTGCATCAGAAAAAATGGCCGGACGAAAAGCGGGGGCTCCAGAAGAAAAGATCTACTCGCAAAAAATGGCAGATCTCTTTAAATCCTTTGGACTTGTTGGTGGAAGCTCTGACGGATCCTTCTTTGATCATTTTGAGTTCACCTCGGGAGTAAAGCTTGGCGATAAAAATACCATGGAGTTTGTTGGTAACTTTAAAAAAACTCTCCAAGTAGGGAAAGACTATGGTGTTTTGTCTTTCTCAAAAATTGGAAAATTTAACGAAGCTCCTGTCGTCTTTGCTGGGTTTGGCATAAAAGCACCGCCCACCGAAAAGTTTCCAGCCTACGATTCTTATAAGGGGGCCGACGTTAAAGGAAAATGGGTTCTCGTTTTCAAAGATACTCCCGAGGGGATCTCTCCTGAACAACGCCACAATCTCAATTCTTACTCGAGAGTCCAACACAAGGTAACTGTTGCAAAAAATGAGGGGGCTATTGGAGTTGTGCTCATAGACCCCAGCAGTGATGCCAAAGAAAGTTTTGCAGGCGTTAAATTCGAAGGGACTCTGTCTGACTCAAGTCTTGCGGTCTTACGTCTTGATCAAGCAACGCTTAAAGAGTTGCTAAAACTGGCAGGACAAGATTACAAAAAGTTAAATAATAAGCTTCAACAGGGTGAAAGCATAGAGACCATTGCGATTCCTTCGGTTTATTTGAAAGCCGAAGTGGCTCTTGATTTCACAAAAGCCCAAGGGACCAATGTGATAGCAAAGCTCCCGGCCAAAGGAGCTAAAACGGCTGTATTGATTGGCGCTCATGGGGATCATTTAGGAACCGGGGACTCTGGAAACTCCCTGGCTCGCGGCGCCGAGAAAGGTCAAGTTCACTTCGGAGCTGACGACAATGC
>JAMIQD010000062.1:0-2970 GCA_035914755.1 Pseudobdellovibrionaceae bacterium
AATTCTTCTTAATGCTTTTTTTGTGGCTGCTGAATTTGCCATCGTCAAAGTACGCCGCACTCGTCTTGAAGAGCTGTCAGGAAAGGGAGTAAAAAGCGCAAAACTGGCAATTGTACTTGTGGACCAACTCGATGAGTATCTTTCGGCAACGCAGCTTGGGATTACCTTGGTGAGCTTGGCCCTTGGATGGATCGGCGAGGAGTCCTTCTATTCGCTGTTTACAATCATATGGCCTCACGAGGGCGTCAACGCCCAGGTTTACCATCTTATTGCCGCAGGCGTTTCATTTTTTATCATTACAATGCTTCATGTAGTGCTAGGGGAACTGGTGCCAAAAAGTATGGCGATTCAAAGGGCAGAGAGTATTGTTTTGAAAATTGCCATACCACTTCAAGTTTTTTATAAAGTTTCAAGACCTCTTATATATTCATTCACTTCGATCGCAAACTGGATTCTTCGCATGATCGGCTATGGAGAGTCCGAAGAGCCACCGCTCAGTGAGGAAGAATTAAAGATAGTTATGCGCGATTCGAAAGACGACGGGGTGATCTCTGATAGCGAAGCGCAGATTATAAACCGGGCTTTTAGCTTTTCAGACAAACGTGCAATTGATATTATGATCCCGCTAAAGGAGACCCAGTATATTTCTCTCTCTCGGTCGTTTGAGGAGAATAAGGCCATTATTATGAGCAAGATGCACACCCGTTTTCCGGTTTGTAGAACCGACATGAACGAGGTGGTGGGCATTTTAAATATGAAAGACATTCGCTTCGTCAATGAGACAGACAATGGGATATTTACTCGTTCGATGAGGCGAGTGATGTATGTTTATCCCGAGATGAAACAAGATCGTTTGATGAAATTATTCAGTGAAAAGCGTTTGCACATCGGTGTCGTTAAGGACAGTCGTAGTGAGCAAAACATAGGAATCGTTACTTTAGAGGATGTTTTAGAGCAACTTGTCGGCGAGATCGTCGATGAGCACGGCAATTAGTTCTATCCGTGTAAAAAGAAAAAACTCATAACTGCATAAAGGCTGGCTCCAATCAGGATGCCGCCTGCAATTCGCTGTTGAGCAAGTCCCGCAGACTCGATGCCTTTTCGGATCAGAGCCGGAGCTGCGCTGAGAGCGGGCAGCCCGCCAAGCCAAAAGAGACCCATGGTCAAGGCTCCAGACCAGGGACTTTTGGTAACAGCGGACGCAATAACGTAAGTGTATAGCCAGCCGCAGGGAAGAAGGGCCGTTAAAAATCCGACAATGATCCCAGGCTGAGTAGTACGAAAGCCCCAGCGTCTTTGGGCTTTTGCAAGAAGGTTATGAAATCCGGTAGTGCTTGGGAAAACCAAAGAGAGGCGAGGGAAAATCAAACGAAAGCCAGCAATCAGCAAGGTCAAGGACAACAGAATCGCCGATGTTATCCTGAGAGCAGGAAGTGTGTTTTCTAGAAAGTATTGTCCGAGGCTGCCCGCAAAAACTCCAAGTAAAATATAACTTAAAAAACGACCGGCATGATAGGCGAAGAGATTTTTCTTTGCTCCCATAAGGCTTGCGATCGGGCCGCACATGGCAGCGCAGTGCCAGCTGCCAAAAAAACTCGAAGACAAAATTGCTAAAGCGAGAATGAGGGTTTCATTCATGGGCGTTTGGGGCCTATCAAGGTGATTTCTTTGAGTTCTGCTTTTGCTTCAGAGTTTTGCAGGTCGATGAGGCTTAATTGGGTCTTGAGCGTGCCGGCTGAGAGCTCTTTTTCATCAAAGCGCAAGAAGAAGTGCCATTCTTGCGCGCCCCCCGGCTCAAGACGAATCGGGTTTTGCGCTACAATCAGTTGGATATTTTTTTTCTCCGCTTCGGCGGTAAGAGAAATTTTATATTCTGCGGTCAGGCCGCCCTGGTTCTGAATATGCAGCTTAAAGTGATTTAGAACTTTATCTACATTCGCTTCGTCTTTGACAAAAGAGTAGGGAAGCCCAGGCGCACGCAGTAGGGCTGCATGTACAGACGATCTTGTTGACAGAGCGTAGGTGAGACCAAAAAACAAACCGAAGATGGCGAGCATATAAAGAATCGCTCGAGGTTTTTTAAGTGTGAGTTTGCTGCCATCAAGGGTATTGTAAGCAATGAGCCCTCGTGGTTTATTGACTTTATCCATAATCTCGTCGCAGGCGTCGATGCAGGAAGTGCAGGCGATGCAATCCATTTGCAGACCATTGCGAATATCAATGCCCGTCGGACAAACTTGCACGCAGCGATTGCAGTTGACACAGTCGCCAGTTTTTTTGCTGTCGATCGCGGCGCCTTTGCGGGGTTCTCCACGGGCGCTATTGTAGACAACAGCCATAGAGCTGTGATCGAGCAATACAGATTGAATGCGGCCATACGGACACATGATTACGCAAAACTGTTCGCGAAACCATGCAAAATCAAAAAGAGTGATGGCGGTAAAAAACATCACGAGACCAAAATAAGTCCAATTCTCAGAGGGCGGGTGACCCATCATCGCAAGTAAATTATTAGCGCCAACAAAATAGGCAATAAAGCTGTGGGCGATAAGAGAAGAAACAATGACAAACAAAAACCATTTTATCGATTTTTTTAAAAAAGCTTTTGGAGTGAGGGGTTCGTCACGAAGTTTGCGTCTTTGGATGTAATTTCCTTCGACCCACATTTCGATTCGCCTATAGACGGCATCGATAAAGACCGTTTGTGGACAGGCCCAGCCACACCAAACGCGTCCCCATATTGAGGTTACAAAGGCAAGGCCGAGAGCGAGCATACCAAGAATAAAAAATAATAAAGGGGCGTCATGAGCTCTAAATAATACCCCGAACAATGCGAATTCGCGGTTCGGGATATTAAGTAAAACAGTTTGATGCCCATTCAAAGACGTCCAAGGAAGGACTAGAAATATCACGAGCAGTAAAATTTGCGACCAATCTCGATGGCGGCGAAAAAAACCTCGCACTTCAGCG
>JAMIQD010000063.1:0-5606 GCA_035914755.1 Pseudobdellovibrionaceae bacterium
ACAACCACTGATCGAGTCAGAAAATAAGGAACTCTCCAGTCAAAACCCACTGAGTACGCCTGGATCCCATACAGTTTTTGAATCACCCAGTCCGTAACCGGAAGTTTTGTCTCGGGAGAGTCCTGCATGTAGGAGACTGAGCCCTTAATATCGCCGGCTGTGTAGCCAACATCCGCAGAAAAAACTTTATGGTAAGTTACATCTGGAGAAACCACGACTCCCACATTGGGATCCGAAATAGGAACTCGAATATTACGTTTGAGTATCAATTTGTTAACTGGCGCATAGCCGTAACTACTCACCGCCCACGCGCCTTGATCTCGATTCCCAATGCGGCCCATGGCCCCATAGCCCCCATGCGCAGCAAGCTCTGCGGCCTCTGGAATACTTAAACGATAACTGATTGGAATCGGCTTGTTGGTGAAATCCATCTCTGAGCTAGGTGAGCGATACCACCGACTGTCAGAAACTAAAGAACCATTTTCTTCATGGATCTCGGGCCCCATACTTGGAACAAAGAAAGGCGTCACAAAGCCTAGAACTTGATAATCTTCCCGACTCACATCAAAAAAGGCACCCGTCAGCCCTTGCTCTTCGGGACGAAGAGCATCGATCTCAAAGTAGGGTTGCCAAATCCCCATATTCCAATCTCGATCCATTTCACTCCATCTGTTGAGTTTGCGACCAACATAGAGCCGATAGTTTTCAGTCCGTGGAGACGTGTAAAACTCATGAACCGCAAGGTGGGACTGTGAGCGTGAAAAGAAAGTTCCGGCGCCAACATCAATCGCATTCTCAAACCATTCGGACTCTCCCACATAACTGAGATCCGCTGATAAAAATTGGCTATAGGTCAAATTCGGAGCTTCTGGCAGGGCCGTCAAGTACTGCATCCCCTCTAAGCGCAATTGACCATAGAAATCATGCTTTCCCTTTTTTTCTGAAAGAAGGCTTTTTTGCGCAGCAGTCTCAGACAACGATTCAGCAAATACAACGCCCGGCAGGGCTGAAACTACCAGAATGAGAAGACCTATTTTTTTTATCCCCAGGCGGGGCCAGTTTACGTTCAACAGCACAGGTATCGTAGAAAACCGGATTTCTGTGAATCAGTCAATGTTTGATCCCCGGTTTCGTTGAAAAACACTGGACTCGCACCTGGCTTAACGCAACGAAAAAAAGTGCTCTGTCCATTGCATTTTTTTCAGCCATTTTGACCACTACCGATAACGCTCAAGGTTAATTTTTGCGCTCCGAAGCTAGGCTCGATACAGTCCTCTTACGACAAGGAGGTTTTATGATAAGCCTAGAGACGATCCTAGATCTGATGTGGAAGGATTATTGCCAACTCAACCCCGCTGCCAAGAAGATTTTTGACCTCTTTTCTGCCGAGGGTGAGACTGTAACTAACGATCATATTGCCCTCCGGACTTTTAATCACCCTCGCCTTGGAATCAACACCTTGGCCCGCCAGTTTGAAAAGCTCGGCTACCAGGCCAAGGGAGACTACACCTTCGTAGAAAAAAAATTAGTGGCCAAGCACTACGAGCACTCCGACCCCAGAAAACCAAAAATATTTATTAGTGAATTGGAACTAGAAAAGATGTCTCCCTTTGTTCGCGAGACCGTGGCAGAAATGCTCAAGTCCATTCCAGACTCTGTCATTCAATCCGAAACCTTCCCCGTCTGTGGGCGCCCCTGGGATATGAGCTATAAAACCTATTGTGAGCTTGCTAAAGAGAGCGAATATGCCTCGTGGGTCGCGGCCCACGGATTCAGAGCAAATCACTTCACGGTATTTATTAACAATCTGAAAAAATATAGCGACATCCGAAGCCTTAACAAGTTTGTCACCGAACATGGCTTTCCGCTAAATAAGTCTGGCGGCGACATTAAAGGAACACCCGAGGACTATCTTGAACAAAGCTCCACAATGGCCAGCGAAATTCCAGTTAAATTCACAGATGGCACTTATAATATTCCGGGGTGTTACTATGAGTTCGCTAAGCGCTATAGCCTAAACAATGGCCAACTCTATCAGGGGTTTGTGGCAAAGTCGGCGGATAAGATTTTCGAAAGTACAAATAAGATGTAGCTAGGCAATTTTTCTAACCAGGTAGTTGAACGTGTCTTGATCCACATCAACCACATTCCATGTTTTGTGTGCCTGCAAGAAAGTTCTCACTAGCTGAGGGTCAAACTGAGTCCCCGAGCAGCGTTTGAGTTCAGCGTAGACGATATCGTCCGGAAGGCCTTTTCTATAAGCCCTGGTTTGCGACATCGCATCGTAAGTATCGACCACCAAAATTACCCGAGCCAAAAGAGGAATTGTCTCGCCGACAAGTTTGTCAGGGTACCCTTCGCCGTCAATTCTCTCATGGTGTCCGCGAATTGCAGGGAGTATTTCTTTAAAAAAACTGTGGGTAGCAAGAGGTTTGACAATCTGCTCACTGATCAGCGAGTGATTTTTCATAATATCTAATTCACGAGGATCTAACTTACCGGGTTTGCCCAGAATTTCAGAATCAATGCCGATTTTGCCAAGGTCGTGAAAAATCCCCGCAAACTCAACAAGCTTTTGCTCGTAGTCATTCAACCCCGAATCACGAGCCAGCTTGCGAGCCATCTCGCCCACCCGCAAACAATGCGAATATGTTCCTGGATCAACAGCTTTTAAAGATTGCATCAAGGATCGAGCCGCATCATAAGCCCAACTCGGAATATCACCCCACGAAGACGACATAGAAAACCCCCATATACTTTTCGTCAAAAATCATCAAATTCTTAAGACGTAGGGAGTGGCTTGTTGCATTACAAAAAATATTAATCACGGCGATGTCTCAAAATGAGAACAGAAGGAGCCTTTCTCAAATTTGCATATTCAAAATTGATAGGGTGATGAGAATTAGGGCTGAAAATAAAACGATTCGCAACGACATGAATTTGGCTGTACCAAGAGTTTTTTAAAAACTCAAGCCCAAGCCGACAGTACCGTAAAAAGTCGTCAGTAGGGCCCTTTGCTGAACTTGATTTTCGATAATTGCATATCGTTTGATACCAAAGCCAGCTTCGCCAAACCAATGCTTAGACCAAATAACCTTGCCGTGAAAATTCATGGCAAAATTGGTCTGCAAAGCGACCTGCGAAGAAAGAGACAATGGGTAGTAGATAAATTCCATATCCACCCATTTCGGATATCGCATGATTGGAGCAATATTAAAAATATCATCAAATACTTTGGGCATAGAGCGGGCCCAAAAGGCCCCAGCTCCAATCATGGGAGCTTTTATCCTTCCAAAGGTAATATCTTGATAGTCAAGCATCGCGCCAAGAGTCTCATCCCTATTCCACAACCCAGGAACAAGCCGATATTTTAAATCGATGTTGGTCACCGTGATATCTGCAGTTCCTCCTCGGTCGTCAATCTTGAGCTGAGTTAAGGACTTGAACATCTTCGCGCTGACACCCCAACGATGGCGTGCAAACCAATAATCAGTCCAACCAAAAAAATCCTCAAACCAATGATTGTAGGCTCCTTCTCCCATAAAAATATTACCAATGTCTCCCACCATTCCAGAAAGTCGCAGACTCAATTCCCGTGGAAATCCCTTGTGCAGTTCGTAAAAAGCTTTATAGGCCTTCCCCTGAAACTCCATACTGAGATAGGCTCGATTCATTTCTCCCCTCTCAGTCGCCTTCATATGCCAGGTAAAGTAGTTTGGATCTTTTTCGTTCAAGTCGATCGAGTTCTCTAAGCTAGTGACTTTGACATCGGCCGGCTTTTTACCAAAAATTTTGACATCATCAATATAAGTTCCACTTGGAGTATAGCGATCTAAGTACGGCCGAGCAGCAGCCTGAGGAACTTGTTCCAAATCAAAACGCTGGGCAAAAACACCGCCCCCTTGACCAGGCAAATAGATCTTTGGATCTTCGGAACTGATCGTTGCCTCCCAAAATTTGCGCATATCACCGATCGTCGATTCGAAACCTATCGCCTTCGTGATTTTTGAATAATTATCGGGATTCAAAATTGTTGATTCGGTCGTTGGCTGGGTTCCCCAAGCGACGATTCTAAGTTTATTAGGATCTTTGGTATCAGAAAGATCCATCAAATTTAGCTTGTTGGGAATTCCAATAAACTCGTAGCTTTCACCGCCACTAAGCTCAGAAAAAAAATTTGTAGGCGCCTCCATCGACACTGGCAATGTCTGTTTAAGTGGAGCGGATGCCGCCTGCAACACCACGCGGGGCTCTACCTCCGTTTTGATCCTTGTCATCTGCGGCGTCTTTGAGCTGCCACGCAGAACGTAGCGCTGAGAGCATAAGCGAGACTGTGATCTTCCCTGAGATTGAGTCAAACAAAAGCGAAAAGACTCGCGAAATTGCTTAAACCCCTTTGAAAAAATATCAACAACACCAAACTGAGTAAAAAAGGCGCTGCTTTTTGACAGCTTGTCCGTCTTTACTCCCTTTTCTTCGAGTTCATTTTTCCATTGAGTTAATTGATCTCGCCATTCTTTGCGATCTTTTTCACCAATTTCGTACTGCCAAAGGACCGCTCCAGTACGAGAAATCACTTCGGCTCGGCCCTTTAACAATAAAGGCTCTGGCCAGCGAAAAACGAGTACAGGTTTGCTTGCCATTTTTGCATCCACAACAGATGACATCTTCGGATGAAACTTTGAAATTGGCACAAGAGCCATAAAAAAACTTTGATCATCAATCACCACATCGCCAATTTTTAGAGAGCTCCCCTTTTTGAGAGTGAGATCGTACTCTAGATCCATTGATGGCATCAAGTTGTCCATCGATTCGAAATAAACGGGTTTTGTATACTGTTCATCACGAACCGTCTTGTAGCCGCGATGAGCTTGCGGGGCCGCCTCAGTTGCAATTTGATTTTCACCCGGTGTTGGTGGCTCGGGGGTCGGCGTTGGCGACACGGGAGTCGCTTCGGGAGCTTCAGAAGCCGGAGCTGAGAACTCCTCCGGTGGCATCTCCTCCGCATAGCTGATAGCGGGACCTAAGCTGAATATCGCTATCAAAAAGGCACTTAAAAGCAGGGGCCTTGTAGAGGTCTCAAATTTAAGTGCTAACCATTCGATAAAATTCACATTTTTATCTTAATCAACGCGTCTTTGTGCCACAAGTTAATTTGCAGGTCCGTCTAGACTTTTCGAACGTTTCAAGGCAGTGTGGACCTCACTATTTTCTGAGGTTCCACAATGTCTGCTGCGCGCTCCGTATACTCGATGAAGGTCGATAAAATCATAGACTACACTCACAATATTCGTGAGTTGGTTTTAAAAACCGAAACTCCCGAAGAATTTTCCTTCAGGGCTGGTCAATTTGTGATGCTTCATGTGCCAGTCACCGACTCAAAGCCTGCGCTCAGAGCTTATTCAATCGCCTCTAGCGAAAAAAACAAAAACGGCATTCGCCTTATTTTTAAGTTTGTTGAAACTGGAATTGCCTCGACCTATGTGTGGGGCCTTAAAGGCGGCGAGACTTTGCGTTTTACTGGCCCCTTCGGTAAAGTCTTTTTTCAAGAACCGCCAACTCAGCAGGTAGTTTTTTTAAACACCGGCAGCGGTGTCTCGCAGCAC
>JAMIQD010000064.1:0-9238 GCA_035914755.1 Pseudobdellovibrionaceae bacterium
ACTCTGTCGCAGCTTCAAGGGGGTTTTTCGCATCAATAATCGGGCGCCCCACAACCAAAGCGCTTGCTCCAGCATGAATCGCTTGTTCTGGCCCCATCACCCGTTTCTGATCTCCAAGGTCATCCATACTAAAACGAATTCCCGGAGTTACAAGATAGAGGTTCTTATTTTGTAAAAGATCCAACTCGTGGGGAGAACACACAACGCCATTCAGACCGGAAGACTGAACCAGTTCGACAAGGTCTACGACGTGTTGAGATATCGGCTGAGATACCATCACAGAAGGAACTGAATTTTGATCCCAAGAAGTCAGAACTGTCACTGCGAGAATCCTGAATGGACGAAGCTGACTCAGCTCTTTTTCAACGAGAGCCATTCTCACAAGAGCCTCACGCCCAGACAATGCGTGGACCGTCACAAGACTCGCCCCCGCCGCAAAGCTGGCTCGAACAGCCGCTTCCATTGTAGATGGAATATCAAAATGTTTATTATCAACAAATACTGGCCCCCTGAGGGCTATCTCCCTAACGAGGTCCCCTCCATATCTCAAGCAGAGTCGCGGTCCCACTTTAAATCCACCCACAACACCGGCCAAGCCATCAGCAAGCCGAAGTGCGTGATCTCGGGAGTCAACATCCAATGCAACGATAATAGGGTTTTTCATGGGAAGAGATCTCTGGTTCACTTTCATACAAGCTCCACTCTTTAAACTCCTTGAAAGTCAGGAGATCGCTTTTCTTTTGCCGCCTCAAGTGCTGAAAAATGATCTGCCGTTCGTTGCGCAATTCCTTGATAGGCCGCCAACAAATCCAAGGATGTCTGCAAATCATGAAGGTAGGATATTTTCAAAGCTTTTTTTGCCATCGCCTGAGACACTGGAGCATTTTTTGCGATTTTTTCGGCCAATTTCTCTGTCTCTAGTTTAAACTTAGATTCTTCAGCAAGTATATTCAGTAGGCCATAGCTCATGGCTCTTTCACCCTCGTAAATATCTCCCGTCAAAGTCATCTCCATTGCCTTCGCATAACCCACAACTCTTTGTAAAAAAAATGAGCCGCCATCTCCAGGCACGAGACCTATCCTTGAAAAAGTCTCTCCGAATTTAGTGCCAGAGTTTCCGACCCGCAGATCACACATCATTGCCAGATCACAACCCGCGCCGATAGCAGCTCCATTCACCATGGCAATGAGAGGAGTAGACAGATCTTCGATGGTTTTTGGAATCCTTTGAATTCCATGAGCATAACGCATTCTTAGTTCATTGCTTTCTCCGGCAAACATACCGGACTTTTCTGCCATAGCCTTGACGTCGCCACCAGAGCAGAAGTTTTTGCCCTCTCCAGTTAAAACAATCACCCGGACCTCACGATCGAAGTCGGCATGTTGAAGAACCTCACAGAGGGACTCAATCATTTCCGGCGTGATCGCGTTGCTCTGTTCAGGATTGTTGAGAGCTAACCACAACTGATGATTCTTTTTTTCAATTTTCAAGTGCTTAAAATTTTGCTCATAGAAACTCATCTCTTACCACTTTTCTGAGCGCTGACGCTTTTTATCGGAATGGGTTTTTTTAGAATCCAAACGCTTTCTTTGCGAAGACTTGGTTGGCTTGGTTTTAATTCGTTTCTTTGGAACAAATAAAGCCTTTTTTAAAATCTCTTCAAACCGACGGATCGCCTCTTTGCGGTTGCTGTCCTGATCTCGAAAAGACTCAGAGCGAATAAGCAAATCGCCCTCTTTTGTCAGTTGAGTTGCGAGATTAAGCAGAAGACGGTCCTTTTCGGCGCCGACAAAAGACTTTGTATCGAAAAGATTCCAGCGCAAGATGACCGCGGACTCCGTTCGATTGACGTGTTGCCCGCCCGCCCCGCGGCTTCGAGTAAACTCAAATTGAATCTCGGGCAACAAAGTGACTTTCATGAACCTCTCATCAATTCATCAATACGCCTTCGCAAAAATCACGCGGCGATCGGATGGCTTTCCAGTAAATATACAAACCCCTTTTTCCGCAGGCGCCGCTAAAGGAATACAACGAGGGGTCACCTTCAGCCTTGACAAAATTTCGTGGCCAATGGCCGCCTCATTCCAATGAACGAGAGCAAAGCCCCCAGCTTGCGATTCTGCATTTCCACCAAAGAAATTTTCGAACTCTTGAAGTGTATCAATTTTTTTCGTATTTGCATCGCAGGCAGCCTTGGCTCGATTATAAATTGCCTGCTGGATATCGTCTAAGATCTGCGGCAGTGTCTCGACAAAAGCCCCCCTTGCAAGACTGACTTTGTCTTTAGCTCCTTTGTCTCTGCGCCCGACAAAAACCTCGCCTTTAACCATATCTCTTGGGCCAACTTCCACACGTACAGGAACTCCTTGCTTGATATACTGCCAGGTTTTTTCGCCGCCACGAATATCGCGGTCATCAATTTTGACAGAAATCATTTGCTCAGCATACCGTTGAGAACGAATTTCTTTTTCGAGACTCTTGACGTACTCAAGAACTTGACCACGCTCATCGTCATTACGATAAATGGGCAAGATCACAACCTGTATAGGCGCTAACTTAGGCGGCAGAACCAAACCATCATCATCGCTGTGGCTCATGATCAAGCCGCCAATCAATCGAGTTGAAACCCCCCAAGAGGTGGTCCAAGCAATCTCCTCTTTGCCCGCCGCGCTCAGAAACTTAATACCAGAAGATTTTGCAAAATTTTGCCCGAGAAAATGCGAGGTGCCGGCTTGCAGTGCCTTCCTATCTTGCATCATCGCCTCGATCGTATAGGTATCCACTGCACCAGGGAATCTCTCGTCGGGTGTTTTCATTCCTTTAATAACTGGCATCGCCATGTAGTTTTCGGCAAAGTCCGAGTAGACATCCAGCATGCGCAAAGTTTCTTCTTGGGCCTCTACCGCCGTCGCATGAACTGTGTGACCTTCTTGCCATAAAAACTCAGCTGTGCGTAAGAACAGCCGGGTTCTAAGCTCCCAGCGCATAACATTGCACCACTGATTCATAAGCAAGGGCAAATCGCGATAAGACTTAACCCACTTTGCATACATATGGCCGATAATTGTTTCGCTGGTAGGGCGAATGATTAAAGGCTCCTCTAACTTGCCGTCAGGAACTAGCTTTCCATCATCACCAGCCTTCAAACGATGGTGAGTAACAACGGCGCACTCTTTCGCGAATCCTTCGACATGTTCAGCCTCTTGCTCAAGAAAACTCAAAGGAATTAGAAGTGGAAAATAGGCATTCACATGCCCTGTTTCTTTAAACTTCGCATCCAGGACTTTTTGCATATTTTCCCAAATTGCGTAACCCCAAGGCTTGATAACCATGCAGCCACGAACAGGTGAATTTTCTGCCATATCAGCGGCCTTAATGACCTCTTGATACCATTCGGGATAATTTTGTGCACGCGTCGGAGTGATAGCTGTTTTTTCCATTAAGGGACCTCTATTCCATAAGACTTTATCTTACGATGTAAATAGCTTCTTTCAAGCCCAATAACCTCAGCAGTTTTGCTAATGTTGCCACCATTTTCAGCAATTTTCTTGAGAAGGTAGTCTTTTTCAAATTGAGCCCTGGCCTCTCGAAAGGTAGACATGTCCCCCATTTCCACCTTGTCGTCACCCATATTTATCAGACCTGCAAAGCGAACGTCATGAAGATCAACAAATTCTCCGGGCGTTAAAATATAAACCCTCTCGACAAAATTTCGCAGCTCGCGAATGTTTCCTGGCCACTCATAATTTAACATTGTCTGCATGGCTTGCTCTGAGAATTGCTTTTTAGGGTATCCACTTTCTCGAGCCATGTGGTCGCTAAAATAGGAGGTTAAAACTGGAATGTCTTCCGTTCGGTCGCGCAGTGTTGGAATTCGAAATGGGATAATATTCAACTTGTAATAGAGATCCTCGCTGAATTTCCCCTCTTTGACCATCTTTTCAATATCCTTGGTCGTCGCAGCAACAATCCGAATATCGTTGTGAATTTCTTCGGAGCCGCCAACACGATAATAACTTTTTGTGTCGTAGAATTTGACCAAACGATGCTGCACTTCTGGAGTCAAAACGGAAACTTCATTCAAAAAGAGCGTACCCCCCTGAGCCAAATCAAGTTTTCCCTTTTTGACTCGGTCAACCCCTGGCATTGCACCTTTATCAATTCCAAATATTTCTGCCTCTAATAAGTCTTCAGGAACCGCCCCGCAGTTTATATCGACAAAGGGTTTGCCAGCTCGACCACTCATATAGTGAATATTCTCAGCCGCCAAAGCCTTGCCGACCCCAGTCTCCCCGGTCACTAGAATCCATGACTGCGTTGGGGCCATCTTTGCAATAATCTGTTTAGTTGCCATGATCGCAGGGGCTTCGCCGATCAGAGCAATACTCTTACGAAGCTTATTGAGAAGAAGGGCCTTTTCTTCTTTTTCCTGACGGTAATTTAAAACATTAGAAATAATAATCGAAATCTTATCCATCGAAAGCGGCTTTTCAATAAAATCCCAGGCCCCCAGCTTGGTCGCCTTTACCGCGGTCTCAATAGTACCGTGCCCAGAGATCATAACAAAATCTACGAATGGAAAATCGCGACGTCCTTGATTGAGAACTTGGATCCCATCCATTTCTCCTGGCATCCAGATATCTAAGAATACAATATCGGGGCTAAAGTTGCGGATTGCTGCTAATCCCGAGACCCCATCATGCGCTACAGAGACCGTGTAGCCTTCATCTCGCAGAGTCGCACTAAGCACCTCCCGAATAGATGCTTCATCGTCAATTATAAGAATTTTATTAATTTGTCCGTTTTTGCTCATATTTTATTACCTGCCTTGGATGGTTTCCACGCATCAACTTCATTAACTGGAATTTCCATCAACATTTTAGTTCCTTTGGGATCATTCGCCATCGCTCGAATAAATCCATTATGATCTTCGATAATACGCTTTACAATTGGAAGCCCCAAACCTGTGCCCCCTTCTTTTGTGCTGTAATAAGGGTCGAATATCCGATGCCGTTCAGTCGTAGGAATGCCCTCACCATTGTCGGCGACAATAAGCCGCACGATCTTAAAATCTACGTCATAAAATGTGGTCACCTGTATCAGCGGATGGGACTCCTTCGAGAGAGCTGCAACGGAGTTATCTATAAGGTTTACGAATACACGGCGAATTTGGTCCGGATCAAATTTAAAGTTAGGTAGTTCCTCGTCAGCCACGAAATCGAACTTAACATTTGGGTGAGCCTGACGAAACACCATCAGCGACTCTTCGATAACGCGATTTAACTCGCCGGTCACAGGCTTAGCCTGCGGTAGTCTTGCGAACTGACTAAACTCATTCACCATTTTCTTGAGATCGTCTACTTGTCGAATAATCATCTGAGTACACTCACCAAAAGCAGGATCCGTCACCTGAGCGCCAAATTTTCTCTGCAGCCTTTCGGCAGAAAGTTTAATCGGAGTCAGCGGATTTTTGATTTCATGAGCGATACGCCGAGCCACCTCAGTCCAAGCTGCAGCCCGCTGAGCGTTTACAATAGGGCTCATGTCATCGAAAACAAGAATCTTTCCGATTTCATCCCCATTGTCGTCCTTGAGTATCGACAAGTTCATCTGTAGCGGAATCGCCTGCCCCTGCACATTGACGTGAAACTCTTTTTTTATATTCTCGATCTTATGATCCTGCATTGTCTTTAATAAATCCGAGAAGGTTCTAAAATATTCTAACGTCAACAACTCGCGCACGGGGCGGCCTAAATATTTATCTGGATCTAACTTGAGCAAATCTGCAGCGTGGCGATTGATCGTTGTAATATACCCATCCTTGCCGACGGAAATCACACCCGTGCTAACGTTCCCGAGGACCACCTCAATGTAGCGATTGTGTTCGTCAAGGTTCTGTAGGGTCTTTTGCAAATTGGAGTTTGCTTCTCTGACTTCTCGCTCTGAGGTCTCAAGAGTTTCCGTCATTTTGTTAAATGAGGTGATTAAAAGTGAGATCTCTTCGCTGCCAGAACTCGTGACTATCTTTTGAGTATAGTCGCCACCCGCGACTTTCAAAGTTGCTTTACCAAGCTGAACCAGCGGGACGGCGAGTTGTTTGGCAAGATAGAACCCAAACCAGGTTGCCGCCAAAAGAATTACAAAAGTGATCAAAAATAAAATTATCAGATATATCGACTTTAAAGGATACTCCAGGGGATTAACGTCCCGAAACTCATCGTACGCAGCCCCAACATCATTCATTCTCGATATCAATGACATGGGAACAAATGTCGAGACAACAATGGCGCCCCTGTCCTCTCCCTCTTTGACCGGAACAATCACTCGAACGAGGTTCCCCTCCCCAAACTGATGTATTGTGCTGGCCTCGCCGTGTGCGCGAACTCCCTTTTGCAAAAACTCAAGAGAAACTGGGGGAACTGGTGGAATATTGTCGTCATCTGCAAACGAAAATAGGCGCCCCCGAAATAACGACGGATAAAACTCCACCGCATTGAGAGCATATTCTTTTCGAGACCGATTGAGTACTTTTTGAACATCTCGCTGATCCGAAAGATCTTGTATGCGGCCGGCGATCTGATGGGCAAAATGGTAGTTTTTATTTTTGGCATCAACGTAATAGGCATTGGTGACTTCGAGAGAGCTTTTCAAGACCCCCACCATTTTTACACTGAACCATTTATCAAAACTCGAGTTGATGTAAAAGACCGAGATAATAAACATTAAAAGCGTTGGAATCGTACTAAAAGCCACGAAAGCGGCAATCAGCTTTGCCTTCAAACTGCTGCCAAAAATTTTTCCGCGTCGCTCGACAAATACTTTTACGATGTTCCGAAAGATGAGGAAAATAAGAAGCAACAGCAGAATAATATTAAAATTCACCAACCCGAAAAAAAAGATGCTGTGAACAAAAGGTAGCTGCTTGCTAGTTCCGAGAATACGTATTTCAAACCAGGTTAAAAAGAACACTAAAAGCGAAAGGAGAGCTATTGTTACAACTTCTCGTCGTCTCTTTCTTTGCTCCATCTTGGGCGAAATCTCGAAGCCTTTGGATTCGCGGATTTCATTTTCAATAAGTCCCGAAGGTTTTTTTTGATTCATAAGGAACTAGTCTATTTCTTTTTGTTCGTGTTGGTAGCGTTTTCTGCGCTCTCTTTCGTTAGATGGCCACTGGCGTCTATGCTCAAATCACTTTCATTTAAACGATAAAGAATTAAGTCCTCAATGGTGCCAATCCTTAAACCATGTTTTTGCGCGAATCGTTTCAAATCAGGCACTCGCGCCATGGAGCCATCGTCATTAAGCACCTCGCAAATCACCGCAGCTGGATTCAGCCCCGCCAAGCGTGCAAGGTCAATGCTTCCCTCTGTATGCCCTGGGCGACTCAAAACACCTCCATCTCGAGCTCGAATTGGGAAAATGTGTCCAGGCATTTGAATATCAGACGGAGTCGCTGCAGGACTCGAGGCAACGCGTATTGTATGCGCCCGATCAGCAGCTGAGATTCCTGTCGTTACGCCCGCCGCCGCCTCGATGCTCACCGTAAATGCGGTTTTGTCTAACAGAGCACCCCTCGTCTCTTCTCTAACCATTTGCGGAATCTTGAGGCGGTCAATTTGATCCGCCATCAGCGGCAGACAGATCAATCCCCGAGCGTGACTCGCCATAAAATTAATAGCCGCAGGAGTCACATGGTCCGCTGCCAAAACAAGATCTCCCTCGTTTTCACGATTCTCGTTATCTACGAGAATAACCATTTTTCCGTGCCGAATGTCCTCAATGAGGTCTGCTACCGCATCAAAAGTCATGAGAGACCCAGGCTTTTATTTCACTTGTAAATTCGACAGTTAGAGAAAACACAATCTGCCCCTTTTGGATGAGGCGGAAGCTACAATGTTTAGGCGTGCTTGGCAAGAAAACGGGGACCTTTTTGCCCCCGTCAGTTGAATTTTATAGAATCTTTATTTGGCGCTTTTAGCCGCAGGGCTATCTGGCGCTAGTTTCAATATTTTTACTTTGGCACCCAAAACTGGATTTTGATCTGTTTGAGCTACAACCTTACCTCGAGAAACCTCGTCTCCAATCCAATCCAACTCGATGGTTGCAACAGGAGTACTCGCACCCCCACCGTAATATCTCGAGTTGCAAGGCTCCCCTTCCCAATAGTAGAGCTCGTTATAAACATTGAAGCGATCCCCGACTCTGGCTTTTACATTTGTGCCGCCTAACATCACCAGATGAGTATCGTGGTTCATGAGAACGCGGGAATACCACTCTTCGCTGTCTTTTGCCTGCATTTGCTTATATATCCCCTCAACACCGGTATTGAGGGCTTTTTGTGTCACCTTAGCTAGTGGCGTCTGGTAGTAAGCACTTGGCCCGATCGAAAACCCACCGACATCTAATGTAAAGCTCACCTGAGTTTTGGTTTGTTTTGATGAAACATTGGCGGCGGCAAGCACACCTTGAGTCAGTGGATGAGTCGCTATCATACTCAGATCTAGCTGTGCCCACTGAATCTTGATACCCACATTGCTCAGACCGCCTACATCTATCGGCCCAGCTTGAGTAAAGCCTATATTGACTCCAGCGCCACCAATCATTTCAAAGGCATTCACGGATCCAGCAATTCGTGCATTTGGAAGGTTAATCATACACTCGGCCTCCGTCGAATACTGAGGTTTTTCAGAGAACCCTCCGTTCGCAGCAAAGGCTTTGAGCATCACATTATCCTTGGATGAAACATTAATGATTTTTTGACTGCCACCGCTCGGCATATCTGGCACCGGTTCTACAGGAGGCGCATACCTCAAAGCGAAGTGTTCACTCTTTTGCAAAACACCATAAACCTGTTGGTTCGCCACAAATTCAAAATCAAAAGCGCCCCCTTGGGGTAGATTGATTTTTGGTGAAATAATCTTTCCCATTTCAACCATGCGCTTTAACTCTCGCTGCGAAGCCTGTTCTTGCTGACAAGACTGATTACCCATCATGAGTCCGGCGGTCATAACTAGCATCCCCGACTTAAGTACGTTTATCCCGAATTTTTTTATTTCCATACGCCCCTCTCAGTTTTCTTGCGGTTCACGATGGTGGTTCTTATTGTTACAAAGAACCTTTCGGCTCGACTTAAGCCGGAGTTTAGGTTTTTTTTAACTAAAGTCGAGTCCTGCAAAAACTGTCGAAGAGTTATTCTAAAAAAATAAAAGAGGGGTCTAGGAACAACTTTCCTAGACC
>JAMIQD010000065.1:0-3074 GCA_035914755.1 Pseudobdellovibrionaceae bacterium
CGGGGGCCAGAATAGGGAGATTGACGCTGTCTTTTCGAAACATCCATCCCATGTGGGCGTACCAGAAGCCTTCGTTGATGTTGTAGGGATCATTTTCGCTATCTATTTTTGAGTGATGTCGACGGTGGTCCGACGACCACTTCAAGCAAGATCCCTGAAAGCCTGATGCGCCAACGAGTAAGAAAAGCGCTTTTATAATTGGATGGGCGTCGTAACTTTTGTGGGAGAACAGACGGTGATAGCCCGCCGTGATACTAAGGTTTGTTGCTGCAGCAAAAACCAGAGTGAATCCTAGAATTGCCCAGGGGATCTCGCGAGTGGTCCAAAAATAGAATATGGCTGCAGCCATAGATATCAGCGGGTTTAAAATTAGAAAAAGCGTGACAGTTAAATCGAACTGAGAAATCCATTCTCTAAACAACTTTTTCATGGAAAAATCTCCTACACGGCACTTTGTTGCGCCTTCAACAGTTATATTCTTTCATAGTAAGCGTGAATTTGACAATTGATTGAATAAAAAAAGAGAAGGGCCAATTTGGCCCTTCTCTTTTACATAAGCTTTATTTCTAACTATTTTTTAGATTCCAAATCCAAGAAGAACTTTGGCATATGTTCCTGACATGTTTATATCTTGATTCGCGATCGCCGCGTGGCTGTCGGTTGCGTCTTTCCATCTAAAGTCTTCATATCCAACTTCAGCTCCAAGATGAAAGCCAATGAGTTTTACGCCCGCTTCAATTCCGGCGCTGTAAGACGAAATTTTATTAGAGCTAAGACTTGATGTTTCCGTGCCACTTTGAATCGCTTTGATATCTCCAGAGTGAGAAACTCCATAACTGAAAATAGGGCCTAAAAACATGAGAGTGTCGATGATGCGATAGTTTAGAAGCAAAGCGGTGCGAGTGTAACTAGCTTTAAATTCGAAAATGCCACTTGTTGCAGAGAGGCCCATATTTTCGTAACGTAAGCCGAAACCTACAGGAAAGAGAGGCGGGGACACAATTACATCAGCTCCGAGGCCATACGTTGGAGCAACGGTGGGGAGCCCTGAAGCATTATTAAAAATGGGACCCAAATCAGGGCTTGAGCCCAAGAGCCCGTATGTTAATCGAGCTTCGAAAAGAGCATGAGCGGGTTGAGAAGTAGCAGTGCCAACAATGAGCGCGAAAGCGCATAGCCATAGAGTTTTCATTAAAAATTTCCTCCAATTTTCGTACCTCATTCTACCTTAGGTGTATTTCGTGGGTCTATTTGGAAATAAAAACTTAGACCGACCTTGGTCGGAGCTTCGAGATCTATGCAATCAGAAACTCGTTTTAAAGGCTCAGCCATGCTACGATTTTTTTATGAAATTAGCCCTCGTTCCTCTTGAGCAGTGGGAAACATTAAACGACAGACTGAAGGCCCACTTCACGGTGCCTGATGATAATTCCGTGAGAGTTTATAAAGGAATGGCCCATGCAGTTTTTGAAGTTGCCCAAGGAACCGCACAGTTTTTATCTCATAAACGAAGTCTGGGAATTGTAAAAGGACAGACTCCGTATTTTGAGACACTGCTCCCATATTTTTATAAAGAGGCTTATGCTGTTCAGGCAATCAATCATCGTGATCTTGCTGATCCTGAGGCCTGGGTTCATAGTTTAAAAAAAGAGACAAGTTTTGTCCTTTTTAGCGAAGATCATCCTGTCACAGCAGAAGTTTATGATTTTGATCGTTTGGATCAAATTCTAAATGAGAAGAAAATATTTTCGTTTCGAATCTCCCACTTTCGGCACCTTTACGAGAAAGAGAATGTTCGTCCCTACTCGGTTCGGATTTGCTATCTTGAAAGTGATTATGCGATTGCAATTTGTGGTGAGCGGTTTAGATCGCCATCGCTCATAGCGCCATATATGAATTGGAATCCTTCAAAGTGCCTAGAGGAGATCGCAAAGATTCATGTTAGTCCTCAGAATCAGATCCAGGTTGAAGCTATGGAGCAGGCTTTTTCTCCGATAGCTATGCCATGGTTTGTAGACTCAACCCCGCGACTTTACGATCGAGTTCTGCTTAAATTCGCGAATGTGAGTGGGGAGTTGATGTTGCACCGGCTGCTGGAACGACTGCAGGTGGATGAGTCGCAATTCTACAAGACGATAGACACGACGAATCTTTGTCGTTGGAATCACTATAAGACTTTCACTGGTTGGTGGGAGCATAAACCAGCCACCAATGATTTGGCATCCTTAGTTGTTATCGACTCTGGGTGGCTTATTACAAAAGATTTTGCCAAGGTCCTTAAAAGCACCTATGAAGAAATACAGGCTGATCAAAGCTGGTAATTTTCAAATTGTTTAGGTGCGCATCGGATGGAGCTAAAAGATCGTTTTATTATTCTCCGAAAGCTTAAGTTTAGTGAAGCGGATTTAATAATTCACGCCCTTTCCCCAAGAGGGGAGAAGTTGTCATTTATTGCTCGAAGTGCGATGAAGAGTAAAAAACGCTTTGGCGGCGGCGTGCTGGAACCATCTCATTTTGTCCAATTCACCTATAAAGTGCCAAGAGCGGCAACAGAGGGTGGATTGAACATCCTCACTGAGGCCACGCTACTGAACGACTTCAAAGGAATTCGTCGCGATTATGATCATCTTGAAGTGGCTTTGCACATCCTTGATTGTATCACTCGAGTCAGTCAGGAGGGGGATCGCAACTCCGAGGGACTGTTTAACTTGTTAGGCAACACCTTAAAGGCTCTTGAAACAACTCGAGATTTAAACTTATTAAAGCTTCTCTTTTATCTGAAATTTTTGTCTCAGCAGGGAGTCTTGACAATAGAAGGTTGGATGGAGCCATTTTTGGGAGTGAATATAGGGGGGGTCAATGATCTCTCTGAAAATAGTGAGGCAAAAAGAGCTACCCAAGTTCACTTGTCACAAATCGAATTTGCAATTTCCCAATACATAAAAACGGCCGAGCACCACTAGTATTTGATTTTTTTTGCGCTCAAAGGATGATGATTCTCTAGTGTTCGAGCTAGCTGATCAACACCTAGATGCGTGTACTTTTCTGTCGCATGAAGACTTTCGTGACCTAAT
>JAMIQD010000066.1:0-8435 GCA_035914755.1 Pseudobdellovibrionaceae bacterium
GGCTCAACCCGAAGACAATTACCTCCCCGCGATCAAATTAGTGACCCCAGAAAATCAATATGGGGTCTCAAAAATGACGCTAAGAAAAGAACATTTTGAAGGTCTCGCTGTTGCTGGAAGATTGGATATCGACTCCCAGGGACTTTTGATCTTTACTCAAGATGGCCGCATCGCAAAACAAATTATTGGCGAGAACAGCTCGATCGAAAAAGAATATTTAGTGCGCGTTGAGGGCGATCTCCCCAAAGAAAAATTAAACCTGCTCCGCCATGGTCTCCATCTTGATGGCAAAGCCTTAAAGCAGGCAAAGGTCGACTGGATCAACGAAGATCAGCTTCGCTTTATTTTGAAAGAGGGCAAAAAAAGACAAATTCGCCGCATGTGCGAATTGGTGGGCCTCAAGGTTCGTGGACTCAAGCGAGTGCGCGTCGGCAAGCTAAATCTTGGCAATCTCCCCGAAGGTCAATGGCGCTTTCTTGAACCCAACGAATCCATTGATTGACACATAACATACAAAACTCTTCCCTAGCATTCTACCTAAGATCATTTAACAATCGGTGTTCGGAGGATGATTATGTATTTAGTTTTATCCCTGCTTTTGATTGTGTCGCCCTTGGCAGCTTCTGCGAAAAACTTTGTTTATTGCTCAGAAGGCAGCCCTAGCTCTTTCAACCCCCAATTAGTCACGGACGGAACCTCTATCAACGCCACTCGTCCTGTTTACGAAGGCCTGATGGGATTTGAGCCTGGAACAACACAGTTGATTCCTGTTCTTGCTGAGTCTTACTCTGTTTCAAAAGACAAATTAACCTACACCTTTAAACTCCGAAAAGGGGTTCCATTTCATTCAACAAAGTTTTTTACCTCAACCAGAACTTTAAACGCAGAGGACATCCTCTTCTCTTTCAACAGACAGAGAGATAAGTCCCATCCTTATAATTCTGTTGGCGGAGCTAATTACGAATATTTTCAAGGCATGGAGATGAACAAGGTTATCAAAAACATCTCGGCGAAAGACCCACTGACTGTAGAAATAACTTTAAACTATCCAGAGGCCCCCTTTCTTGCCAACCTTGCAATGCCTTTTATGAACATTCTGAGTAAAGAGTATGCGGATCAATTAGCGTCTCAAAACAAAAAAGCCGACTTAGATCAATACCCTATTGGCACAGGGCCCTTTGTTTATCAATCTTACACAAAAGGCAGTTTTATCAAGTTCAACGCTTTTAGCAACTACTGGGGAAAAAAAGGAAATATTGAAAAACTCATCTTCGCGATTACTCCTGATGCTAATGTTCGCACTCAAAAATTAAAAACTGGCGAGTGTCAGTTTATCACCGAGCCTGCTCCGACAGATCTTGCCGCCCTTAAGACGGATTCTAAACTTGCGGTGACCTCCGCGCCTGGGCTCAATGTTGGCTACTTGGCAATGAATGTTACAAAAAAGCCTTTTGACAATATCCAAGTTCGCCGCGCAATCAATTACGCACTCAACCGCAAAGCCTATATCGAAGCTATTTTTTTAGGAAATGCTAGCATTGCAAAAAACCCGATCCCTCCTACAATTTGGTCTTACAATGAGTCTATCAAGGACTACGATTACAATCCCGAAAAAGCCAAAGAACTCTTAAAACAGGCCGGCTATCCGAATGGCTTTGAAACCGAAATGTGGACGATGCCAGTCTCTCGTCCCTACAATCCCAACGGCAAAAAAATGGGAGAGATGATGCAGGCCGATCTTGCTAAAGTTGGAATCAAAGTCAAACTCGTGAGCTTCGACTGGCCGACCTATTTAGCAAAATCAAAAGCAGGAGAACACTCTTTGATTCAGTTTGGTTGGACTGGTGACAACGGAGATCCTGATAATTTTATGAATGTTCTTCTCGGTTGCGCCGCTGTTGATGCTGGGTCTAACTTTTCGCGTTGGTGCCACAAACCTTTTAATGACCTAATATCAGAAGCGAAAAAGAATCCTGATCTTAAGCAAAGAACAAATCTCTACAAAAAAGCCCAAGAAATTTTCAAACAAGAAGCCCCCTGGGTCGCCCTCGATCATTCTACAGTTTTTAGAGCCATGTCCAAAAATGTTAAAGGCTACAAGATGGATCCTTTGGGCGGAGACAATTTCTCTCAAGTCACCTTGGAGTAGAAATCCATGTTTTTGTTTTTTTCTAAGAAAGCTCTCGACATGATTCTGACCTTGGTAGGAATTACCTTTGTCTGCTTTCTTATGATCCGCATGGTCCCTGGTGATCCCGTGCTACTGATGATTGGCGAGAGAAGCATGGACCAGGCCGCCTACGAAGAAGCAAAACACAATCTCGGTTTGGATAAGCCCGTTGTCCTGCAATTTATTGATTACCTCAAACAAGTAAGCCACGGTGACCTTGGCACTTCTATTGTCTCCAAAGCCTCAGTCTGGGAGGAGTTTAAAGAGCGCTTTCCAGCCACACTTGAGCTCAGCTTGGTGGGATTGTTTTTTGCAACTTTTTTAGCTATTCCATTTGGAATTCTAGCTGCTATCAAAAAAAATACCTTCTTCGATTACTTTCTTATGGGGGGATCTCTCGCAGGGTACTCAATGCCTATTTTTTGGTGGGGTTTAGTTTTAATTTTAATTTTCTCTGTGCAATTGGGACTCACCCCTGTTTCGGGTCGTATCGCTCTTGAGTACGATGTCCCTTTAACCACAGGTCTTTACCTTATTGACACTCTCAAGGCCGAAGTGAGAGCCGCTGAAGGTCTTGCTCCTTTCTGGAGTGCTGTCAGACATCTCATCCTCCCTTCTATCGTTTTAGGAACCATTCCTCTAGCTATCATCGCCAGAATGACTCGCTCTAGTTTTTTAGAAGTTCTTGGTGAGGATTATATCCGCACCGCCAGAGCCAAAGGGATGAGCGAATCGAAAGTCATTCTTATCCATGCTTTTAGAAACGCTCTCATACCTATCGTAACAACCCTTGCGCTTTGCTTTGGTAGCATTATCACGGGTGCTATTCTAACCGAGACCATTTTTAGTTGGCCAGGTATTGGCAAGTGGATCGTTGCTAGCTTGACCTCAAGAGACTATCCAGCGATTCAAGGTGGGATCCTGATCATTGCCTTTATCATTGTTGTTACTAATACTGTTGTCGATATGATTTATATAGCCCTTAATCCGCGAATGAAAAGCGCTCTCTTAAAGTAATTCATGAAAGAATATTTTTTTGACCTATGGCAAGATATTAAAAAAAACAAAGGAGCTATCACAGGACTCCTCTTTGTTTTGTTATTCATTATCCTAGCTATCCTGGCTCCGCTTATTTCGGCCTACGCACCTGATCAGGTCATCGAGGGGGCTTTGCGCCTCCCCCCAGGTTCACATTTTCAAAATTATTTTTTTGTACTTGGGACTGATGATATTGGCCGAGATCTCTGGAGTCGCCTGCTTTATGGAGCCAGGGTTTCGCTCTTAGTCGGACTCAGTGTTGTTTTTCTTTCTGCGAGTCTTGGCACCACTCTTGGACTTCTTTCTGGATATTTTGGTGGGTGGCTAGACCGCATTATCACTCGTCTGATGGATTTTATCATGGCGCTGCCAAGCGTTCTTTTTGCGATTGTCATTGTTGCCGTCTTAGGGCCTGGTCTTCTTAATGCTATCTTGGCGGTCTCAATCGTCGCGCTGCCAAACTTTACTCGTCTGATCAGGGCTCAAGTTCTTGCAGAAAAAAATAGACCCTATGTACAAGCGGCCCAACTCTATGGCGCGAGTCCTCTCAGGATTTTATTTAAAGAGATACTTCCGAACTGCATCGCTCCCCTTATTGTTCAGGCAAGCCTGGGATTTAGTGACGGCGTTTTAAATTGTGCGGCCCTCGGTTTTTTGGGCTTAGGAGCTCAAGCGCCAACTCCAGAGTGGGGAACAATGCTTTCGGACGCTCGCAGTTTTATCGAAACCTCGCCCTGGATGGTCAATGCTCCAGGGATATGCATCTTGGTGGTGGTTTTGTCTTTCAACCTTTTTGGCGATGGCTTAAGGGATGCTCTTGATCCCCGCCTCAAAAACCGCGGTTAGGGACGGCTATGCTACTTGAAATTGAAAAACTTTCTGTCCAATTCAAGACCGAATCCGGCAACCTTATCGCTCTTCGTGATATTTCATTTTCTCTAGCTGAAGGAGAAATTCTTGGCGTGGTTGGAGAGTCGGGCTCCGGAAAGAGCGTCAGCAATCTCGCCCTCATGGGGCTACTTCCGGACAATGCCCTTATTCAAACAAAGAGTGTAAAGTTTCAGAACCAAAATTTAGCTCTCAATTCGCAAAAACAACTGCGCCCTCTTCGCGGTAAAAAAATTGCTATGATTTTTCAGGATCCGATGACAGCCCTGAATCCCAGCCTGACAGTCGGTTATCAATTACGAGAGACTTTGCAAACTCACCTAGAGCTCACAAAAAAAGAAGCCTCAAGAAAAGCAATTTCACTTTTGGAGAGAGTGGGAATCACCTCTGCCGAAGAGCGCCTTAAGGTTTATCCCTTTGAACTTTCTGGAGGCATGGCACAAAGAGTGATGATAGCCATGTCAATCAGTTGCAATCCAAAACTTCTGATCGCAGATGAACCCACGACCGCACTTGATGTAACAATTCAAAAACAAATCCTGGATCTCTTAATTGATCTGCAAAAAGAAAATAAAATGTCGATGATTCTTGTAAGTCACGATTTGGCCCTGGTAAAAAAGTACTCTCAGCGCATTCAAGTCATGTACGCGGGCGAAATCATCGAAACAGGACCTACGGATCAGGTGATAAAACATCCTCACCATCCCTACACCTTCGGCCTTCTGAAGGCCCGTCCGAGTGCTCATACTGGTAAATCAAAAGAACATCTCTATGCGATCCCAGGAACAGTTCCATCTCTGAGAGCTCGTCCCAGTGGCTGCCAGTTTCATCCTCGTTGCGACAGATCGACCGAAGTCTGCGTAAAAATAAATCCGGATATCTCAGCATCAGAGCCCTCCTTTGCTTGTCACCATCCCCTGGAGAGTTTATGAGTCTTCTTTCGGTAAAAAACCTCAGCAAGTCTTATGTTACAAAAAAACTTGCTGGTAAAAGCGAAGAACGCAAAGTCTTGAATAACGTTCAATTTGAACTCGCAGAAAACAAAATTCTTGGTATCGTCGGAGAATCCGGTTGCGGCAAAAGCACTCTTGCAAAAGTTCTCACCCGTCTTGAAGATTTTCAAAGTGGAGAGATCACTCTTTGTGGTCAAAACCTTCGAGAAATCCCGCAGAAAGAACTCACTCATTTAATACAAATGGTTTTTCAAGATCCCTATCAATCCCTCAATCCCCGAAAAAAAGCTTGGGAAATCATAGCAGATCCTCTTATTGTAGTAAAAAACACACCTCGCCTTGAAGCTAAAAAAATGGCCCTCGCAATGATGGCCAAAGTAGGACTCTTACCTGAACTTGGGGAACGTTATCCCCATCAATTTAGCGGCGGACAAAGACAAAGGATCGGCATCGCCCGCGCTCTCATGTTAAAGCCAAAAGTGCTAATATTAGACGAGCCGGTCTCGGCCCTTGATGTATCGATTCAGGCCCAGGTATTAAATCTTCTTTTGGACCTACAAAAAGAATTTGGCCTTAGTATGATTTTTATCTCTCACGATCTTTCCGTGGTAAAACACATCTCTGATGAAACCCTCGTTCTTTATTTTGGCGAAGTCGTCGAGCACGGCCCAAGCGAGCAGGTATTCAGTAATCCTCAGCATACTTATACAAAGACACTTCTAGAGAGTGCGCCTTAAGGCTAAGACAAATACCCCTCGCGCCAAGACTCACACCACTGAACTTCTTGCTCTGTAAAGCCCGCCTTCAGGCGAAGCTCACGGTTGATTTTTTCTAGGCGCTTGGGGAGTTGTTGACGGAGAGCTGTCATTCTTGCGGGAAAGTCATTTTGCGGATCTATTTTGGACTGACGACAAATCTCTCGGTACCAGCGAGAACCAAAATCTACGTGGCCGATCTCTTCGAAATTGATTTGTTGAACTATTTTTTTTGAAGACCCCGCGTCTGCAATCCCATCAAGGCGACGAATCAAACTATCGCCAGCATCAAGACCACTCCCCTCAAGGTAGCGATGGACAATGAGAATCCTATCCAAAAGCTGATCTTCAGAGCTGACCGCATTCCAGAGCGCCGTATGAACTGGCCAATGCCCCCAAGAATACCCCAGATCACTGATACCTTCGAGGCACAGCCGAAGATGTTGCCCCTCTGAAATCGTGACCGCCATCAGCTCTTCACGAAATCCCTCGGGGGCTTCTGGAAATTCAATCAAGGTACGGAGACCTAGTTCCATCGCTTGAAGCTCAATACTTGCTAAGTCATGGAGCATTCTTGCCTGCCCCTCTTTTTTCGACAAACCGAGCTTCGGCGGGTGCTGTTTGGAGTCCAAAACCAAAACATCCCTTGCCGGCTGATCCGGAGCCAACAAAAGCCCTCCTTTTAGAGCCAACTCACAGGATTTTTCGATATTTTGGATTTTATCCCACACATTGGGGGTCTCTAAGCTCTGCATTCCCCCTTTTACATCCTGCAGCCTCTCTTGCCAAATATTTCCGAGTTCGCTCTAATGGGCAAATGGGAAAATCATGGAAAACAGCCGGAAAAGTCGAAAAGGCCATGCAAAAAGGCCTCATATTCACCAAACTTGCGCGCGAGATTTCAGTCGCGGCAAAAGTCGGCGGACCTGACCCCGCAGCCAACTCCCGACTGCGCCTTGCTATTGATGCGGCGAAAAAGCAATCCTGCCCAACCGACACGATTGAACGCGCTATCAAAAAAGGAGCAGGCTTGCTCGATGACGGAAAAATCATCGAAGAAGTCGTATACGAAGGCTACGGTCCCCACGGCGTAGGCGTGATCGTCGAGTGCCAAACAGATAACAAACATAGAACCGCTCCAGATATGCGTCACGCCTTTAAATCCCACGAAGGAAATATGGGAGAAACAGGCAGTGTAGCTTGGATGTTCGAACACGTCGGCTATCTGGTTGCTACTAAAACTGGTGCCTTTGATCCTGATGAAGAGGCTATTGAAGCAGGAGCCAATGAGGTTTACAAAGACGAGGACGGCTCTTTTGAGTTTTACACAAACATGACAGATTTAATTTCTGTGAGCGAAGCCCTCAGCAAACGCGGCTGGAAAGTCACAACCGCCGAGCTCTCATACAAGGCTAAAAATATAACTGAACTGAGCACTGAGCAAAAAAAAGACGTCGAGGAGTTTCTCAACTACCTCGACGATATGGATGATACACACAGGGTGCATGCGACTATCTAGTGCGCAGACTTTATAGCTTGTGAAACATAAGAAATGAGCGTCACATCTTCGCCGCGGCACCCGTCGTTATCGCAGTGGTGACTAATCATACATTGATTTTTAGAGTCATAATCAAAATCATTCTCACCGCGAACTAAAACACCCACCACTTCTAAAGTGGCTTCGTTAAAAACTGCTGAGCCAGAGTTTCCACCGTAAGTATCAAGATTGGCCCGAAAATACCCATTATAAACATCGCGCACACTCGCGCCCCCGGCCACTTTTGTTGGAATTCCAGAGGGGTGTCCCACGACAAACAAATTATCTCCCGCGAGGGGTGCACTCTTAGCTAAGGATAAGATCTGATGACCAGATACTGGACGGTCCACTCGAACGAGAGCATAGTCTTGATTCGCAGTTTGCTCTCTATCAAGAACTTCCGTGCAGCGGTAAACTTCTGAGGATTTGACTTCAGCGGGAGCTTGATTTTGAGAAGACATTCGGTAAGTAAAAACAAAACTGGTTTCTGGACATGATTCTGAACTCACACAATGACCTGCTGTTGCGATCAGGTCAGTTCCAACCAAAAAGGCAGAACACATAGCCCCCACAGGCTCGCTCGAATAGGGCTCATTTGCACACACTCCAAAAACTTGCTTAAAGCTCCGAGCATTAATTTTAGTAATTCCACCAGACTTTGGTTCAAGACTCGAGTTTGGAATCATCGCAGCCGTGCTGTCCGCGACAGCCCTCACTTCAGGGCGCTGAACCTGAAAAAACTGAACCCGTCCATCATCACCGTAAATAACTTTTTTTTGAATATTTGCGATTGCAATCGGAGACAAGAAATAAAGCACTACTGCGATCAGAGAAATCTTAACCAACAGCACCCTCCTGGTTTTTGCGGCAGATACATCATGCATCTTCTAAATCTAGAATAGATTTTTTAACTCAGTGGGGTCAAAGCGATTATGAATTCTATTTTGATTTCAAGACGTAAGCAAAGGCCGTGGCATAGAGACGAATTTGCTTCAACATCGAGTGAAGACCATTCGCCCGGCTCGGAGAAAGATTCCCTTCAAAGCCAAGCTCCCTTAAGAACTCCGGAGGAGACTGCAAAATATCATCAGGTT
>JAMIQD010000067.1:0-4471 GCA_035914755.1 Pseudobdellovibrionaceae bacterium
TATTTCGCGGACTTCAATGAGGCCGTTAAATTTGCCGATCAGAAGTGGCAAGAGCGATTGAATTACATAAAAAGTTTGCTGGCAGTGGCGGAAAGAGATCACCACGTTTTTCAGATCACCTATGACACGTTTTTGAAAGGAGAGGAGGCGGCATGAAAGAGAACGAAGCTATCACAGTTACAAACGATTTGCCAGCTATCGCAGACAACACGCTAATCCAGTTGGCAGAGCAGGCCGAGCGGAGAATCGACGCCATGCACAAGATTAAGCGTGTTGCGCTCAAGCTGACGAATCGGCACGACTGGACCGACCAGGGCGGCAAGCCTTATCTACAAGTCAGCGGGGCCGAAAAAGTTGCACGCCTATTCGGGATCAGTTGGCAGATTGACGAGCCTGTTTTGGAGCACGAAGAAGGAGGGCATTTTTCGTACACCTACAAGGGATATTTCAGCCTGGCCGGCGCGACGATTGAGGCTATCGGAACACGCTCAAGCAAGGACGGATTTTTTAAGAAATACAGCGGATATGGCGAAAACAGAACTGAGCTTCCGGCCAGTGCAATCGACAAGGGCGACGTTAAAAAATCGGCCTATACCAATCTATTAGGCAACGGTATTTCGCGTATCCTGGGCCTCCGTAACCTCACCTATGAAGACCTCCAAGAGTTCGCCGGCATCACAAAAGACCAAATTTCTAAGGTTGAGTACAAAAGCAAATCTAAGCCGAAAGAAAATGGAGAGAATCAACAAAACACCGATATTATAAGCGATGCACAGAGAAAACGACTTTATGCAATTTATAAGGGCGCCGGGAAAACGGATGACGAAGTTAAGCTGTACCTAAAAGAAAATTACAACGTCGAATCGTCCAAAGACATCCTAAAAAAAGACTATGAAACGATTTGCAAATGGTGTGAAACAACGCGCCAGCCGGGAGACGAATAATGTTCGTTGAAAAAGTTTTAGAAAACGTATCCAGCCGCATAAAACAATGGCCGGTTAAAAGCAACCGCGCTTCCGATCTCGGCCACCCGTGCTTGCGTTATCATGTACTTAACCGAACACGCTGGCAAGAGCGGAAACTACACGATGTAGGCTTGCAGCAGATTTTCGACATGGGCAATGAAATTGAGCGGATCGTAATCCGCCAGTTGCAAGACGCAGGAGTCCAAGTAATAGAGCAGCAACGGGCTTTCTCTTGGGATGAATACCAAATCACAGGCATGATTGACGGAAAAATTCTACACGAAGGGCGGGCCATACCATTTGACGTAAAGTCAAGCTCGCCGTGGGTTTTCAAAGCTGTTAACTCAATTGATGATCTTAAAAATAGTAAATATTTGCACCTTAGAAAGTATCCGGTCCAACTCAATACATACATGCTGATGGATAATACCGACGAAGGGCTGTTTTTTTTCAAGGACAAAACAAGCGGCGGGCTGAAAGAGATTTGGATGTCATTGGATTACGAGTTAGGCGAGCAGACGTTAAAGAAGTGCGAAGCTATCAACCGCCACGTTGCAGCCGGAACGCTCCCAGATCCTTGCGGCGTAGATTGCGGCTGCGATCAATGCCCGTATGCTCATATTTGTTTGCCTGACCATATCGGTAAAGAAGTGGAGATTGACACTGGCGAATTAGGCGAAATGCTGAAAAGCCTTTACCAGCTTGAGCCTGCCGCGAATGAGTGGGAAGAACTGAACAAGGAGATTAACAAGATAGTAGAGGGCAAAGATAAGATTTTAGCTGGCGATTATTTTGTTACCGGGAAGTGGATAGAGAGAAAAAACGGCGGAAAGTACTGGAAAAAATCTGTTGTCAAAGTTTAAGCGGCCGGCCGGGGCCGATGGAAAAATAACAGCTTGGCGCAGGGCTACGGCTCGAAACTCGCTAAGACCGGATTAAGCCTGTCGAGGTAGTACTGGCAATCCGGCCTGCGCCAAACAAACGCAGCGGTGGCACGTTAGCTAAAAGTAGGCTTAAAGCCGAAGGTGGGTGCCTCAATAAGTGGTGGGGCCGCTGCTTTCAGAAAGATGATACAGCCATAGGAGGGCGCGATGGAAGCGATATTGTTAGATGATATTACGCAAGCCGTAAGGGAAGCAGATGAATGGTTCAAAAAAGTTGGCGGTAGTTCTCGTCATTGGGTTGATGATTGTTTTATGCTTATGCTTAAAAAGCAAGGATTAGACATTTTTAAGGCTCAGGAGGTCTATGACATCGAGGCCGCCAAAGCCGAGGCCGACGCCGAGATTGAGCGATTGAAATCCAAGCTGCGCGAGTTGTCAAACATCGCCCATGCGACTCACAAAAAATCAGACTATTACGACATGATAGAGAATCTAAAATTGATTGAGCACGAGGCAAATATTTTAAGTCTATAAGGGGTGATTATGGAATCATTTGAGGCGTTGGAGATATATCAAAAAATCATCTACGGGAATATTTCAAACGGTGAATTTTTCTACCGCAAAGCCGCCGTTGACGCCGAGATTGCGAAGCTTATGGCAATCGCCTACCCAGACGGCCCCCAGGCCGATGCTGCGGTGCCGATGTCGCGTTACGAGCCGCTGTTGAAATCTGAGCGGAAACTCAGATATAAGCTGGCAAAACTTGAGATTGAACGCAACGCTGCAATTAAAGCCATATCAGAAGAAGCAACAAAGCGTGGACGGTTTGAGGCGGAGGTGGAGCGGTTGAAAAAGGCGTTACTTCCCTTAGCTAATTTATATACGGAAGAAATCAAACCAGATTATGTTTTTGCGACTTCTCTTATAGGTAGAGAAGTTATTGCAGCACATAAAGCCCTCAGCGGCGGGAGGTAGGGAAATGATTTTATCACAAGAAAAATTTAAGCAGTTAGAGGCCGACAACGCCGCCCTGCGCCAACGGCTGGCGCGGCTGGTGGAGGCGGCGGAAAGCATAGCGGATTACTCTACACCATTCGAAGGGTATTTAGATGGAGACGATCTTAAAGAACTAAAGCAAGCCATCGCCGACGTGAAGGAGGTGATCTCAACTTGAAACAGCGAATAAGTGTTTGGGTAGATCATTGGACTTGGCAGAGATTCTTTCGCATCTTTCCCACACACGGAGCAAGATCAGCCTTTTTAAAAGACGTAATCAATCGCGCTATTGCGCTTGGAGAACAGGAATCAATCGCTAACAAGGTAATGACAAGGATAGAAAATGAGACTTCTCACAAAGATAATAGGAAAAGCCCCTTCCGAGATGACAGCTGAGGAACTAATAGTTTTGACTCAGCGTAATCGTGCTCGGATTAGGAAAGAGATCAAGGAATATCGTCGATTAAAGCAAGCAACAAGAGAGATTGAAGGACCAGCAAAGATTGGTAGACCGAAAAGAGCGTCTATTCCAAAGATGAAAGAATCTCTTTTTGTGGATGAGATAAAGAAACAAGGTTTGACAGCTGAGCAAATCAATAAAATGATAGCTTACTTGAAGGAGAAACAGAATGACTGATCTTTCCATCTATGAATTCAATGCCGATGAAATTATCGTTCCCCCGAGACAGCGTGGAGTATTTGATCAGAAATATATAGAAGAACTAGCGGATAACATTAAATCAATAGGCCAGCTTCAGCCTGGAGTTTGCCGCAAAGATCCTGATGGACAGCCACTATTAATAATTGGTGAGTGCCGCTTGAGGGCTTGTAAGCTTGCCAATGTTAAGTTTCGTACTTATTTCAAGGAAGATATTACAGATCCCTCGATGTTGTATGAGTGTGAGTTGATGGAAAATTTGCTTCGCCGTCCATTAACCTGGCAAGAAGAAGTAAGCGCTAAGGCAAAGTTGCATGAATTACGCCAAGACAAATATGGTGCTACTTCAGTGGGGAAAGAAGGCGGACACACTATTGAAGATACCGCCAATGAGTTACATGAATCTAAAGGTATCGTGTCTGAAGACATAACTCTGGCTATGTTTGCCGCCGAGATTCCCGAAGTGGCGCAGGCTAAAAACAAAACCGAGGCCAAAAAAATCGTTAAAAGATTAAAAAACGAAGTCGAAAGATACCAACTCCTCGAAGAAGCACAGGCTAAAGAAGTAGCGCAAGCTCAAGAAGAAGGTGAAACAGTAACTACACAAGAATTGCGCTTGAGGCAGTATGCTGAGAGGACAATGTGTGCTGATTTTGATGAGTGGATAAAGAATCCAACTAAGACTGGATTCAACATTGTGCTGTTTGACCCACCCTGGGGGGTAGATTATGATAAAGTCTCGTCAGATAATAGTTCTCAGTATAAATACGAGGATAGCAAAGAGGTTTGGCTCAATAACTTTGAAGGTTGGATTCATCAGCTTTATAATATCATGGCTGAAGACTCCCACATATACATATTCTTTGGTATCGTTCACCACAAGTTCGTTTACGATACACTCGAGAAAGTCGGCTTTACGTCTAACCGTATACCGCTCATATGGCATAAACAAGGTAGCCATCGAACTC
>JAMIQD010000068.1:0-8457 GCA_035914755.1 Pseudobdellovibrionaceae bacterium
CTTGATTCATTTTATTATTCACAAACTCAACGAGTTCCTGCACAGTCGCATCGTCGTGGGAAGTCCTCAATTTGTAGGGAACTCCCGCAATCAGAAAGTCATATGTTTTTTTCTCTGACGCCACCTGGAACCTCGCGGGCCAATATGCCCATAAATCCTAAATCAATCTCATCGTGATGTTAAGCTCTTGAGAATCTAAAAAAGTCCTCACCCAACAGTACTTAAAAATTATAACTGACTTCAGCAGCTTAGCAACTTTTGTTTGAGAAATTGACGCGTTTATTTTAACGAACAGGTGCAGACTACTCCCAGGGTTTTCTTGTCTTCACATAAAATCCGGCGATGGGCGCGGGAATCGCTGATTTCAATCTCGAAGAGGTCCTTAAAATTACGCTTGTAGCTCATGGTAATTCCATTAAGCTTCGTGTCAAAATACGAGTATTCGTCCTCTAAAATCTCTTGATTCAAAAAATATGGAGCCAGATCCACCAAGTTCGGGTTGCTGCGATGAGACTTCGGCAGGTCAATGACATGCCCCTCGCCCTTGGAGTCCAGCTTTTCTACTGTTAGGTTATAATTCGTTTTGCCTTTTTTTGTGGCTTTAGCTGCCGCAAGACGCATTCGTTTTTGTTGTCCCATGGGATCCTTGAGTAAAACTTGGCGATATCTTAGCAAACTATTTGAGGTTGCGAATTTACGATCTGATTCTTCTTTGAGTTGATTCAAGTCCACCTTGTTTCCCCACGCCTCATTCTTCAACTCCGGAAAACATTTCACAACGTTGAGATAAGAAAGGGACACCGGCTTCTCTGGAGCCTCCGCAAAAACTTGCAGTGCCAGCAGAAAAACAGCCAAACACATTTCAAACTTATGCAATAAATCCCCCAGTGACTAAGAATTTATTAATATTTACTCAGAAATGCAATGATGTCCAAGTCTTGTCCCGTCGCCACCCCAGCCCCAGGGCGAGGACCTGTAAGTTCTTCCAGCGCAAAACCTGTAAAGGCCTCCGTGTCTCGCTCATGCTGATAACGCATCCATTTTTCTCGCAGGTACCACTCCCGCTTAACACCGTCATCCTGGCAGGACCCAAGCTCTCTCCCGCTGCTGCCCCATCGAAGCTCAGGGCAGTGATAGGGATCAAAGCTCAGATCGTAGATCCGCGCTCTCGCCTGCTCAAGATTGAGAGTCACCACTTGCCCAGCACTATTTTTATATCTGATAGCACAGCTCTCCGCTTGAGATTTATAGACCCGCAATAAGTCTTTTGCCAAATTTTCCCCGTGATAATCAATGCCGCCATCTTGGTTGCGGTAGTGCCTGAGGCTGGACTCCACATACTCTCTCAACTCCAGAAAGGCCACTTTCAGCCGCGCATCCCGAGCTGGTGTCGCGTAGGTTTCCCACTCACCAGCAGCGCCATAAATATTGTTTGGCAATCTAAGAGGGTGGGATTTCTTGTAAACGACAGCGGACACTGCAACCTGAACCGCCGTCGCTCTCTCTTGAAACCCCTGGCACAGCTCCTGAGTCATCACTTTGACATCATCCACTGGGTTTTCAATCAACGGCCCGTCAGCCAAGCGATTTCGAATCCAATCGTAGTAGCTCATGGTCCGACCGTTGAACTGAAACTCCGCCTGAGTCCAATTCGGGTTGCGATTCGTGCCATAGTACTGTTCCGTGCCATAAAGGGGCAGTTCGCCATCGCGAGCGCCGACCAGTCGGCCCCCATAATATCCCTCTTGACCACTATAGGTCGCTCCCACCAATCTCAAGGGACGCCACAATTTAAAGCCCGCTCCTTGCCCGGGATAACTTCGAATAAAACGAGAGTTAAAAAGCCCCGTGGTTAAACTGTTGTCAGGGTGAGCATCCAAGTAATAGACGCGGCCATCTTTCGTTACCTTATAAACAGTCACGACATGTCCATTGGGATCGTAGATGATAGCCCCTGGCCGAACTCCCTCGCGAGTGATTCGCACAGGATAAAAATCAGAATAGAGAGGATCCGAGTCCATACCGACATAGCTCACGCGAAAATTCCCAGAGGTAATTTCAGATGGAAGCATTTTATTAAAAATTGTCAGCGCATTGGGATACAAAACCTGCCATCCGGATTTTTGCGGGATAACGTTATACCTCTGAGTGACCACGTTGCCATAGGGGGAGTAACGAATATCTTGCGATCCCTCGCCGCGACTCTCGATCGTTCGCAAGCCCGTTATAAAACCAAAAGGCAGTTGATTCATCCAAGCATAGTAGGCTCTTAAAAAATAAGGAAAATCCGCACAATCAGAAAACAACCTGAAAGCCGAAAGATTGGAAGAAGAGGCATAAGGGTTGACCTTGGGATTTCGAAAGCAACTCGGCACCGTTGAACACTGGCCGCTCGCAACTGCCTCGCCAATATAGGAGACATATTTTTGATAATTTTGCTCATCAAGAAAAGTCCACTCAGCCTTTTCAAGCCTCCAACCGAATGAGGCCCCCGCCCAAGATTCGATCGCCATTAGTAAAACCACAAAGACAAAAACACAAAAAGACCGCTTAGCAGTCTTATCAAGATCCCCCACTCACCCCTCCTAGACAGACTTTTGACAGACAATGAAGTCCTTACAGGATGGCCGTGATGGGAGTTGGTTATATTGTAGAAAAAGTTGTCACACTTCTTGCTATTTTAGTGGGTGTTGATTCAAAAAAATTAAATTAACACGCTTTAAGAGTTCTCCCCCCCCTTTATTGAACTTTTAAGGCGACAAAACGGACCGAAATGCGGTCCGTTTTCTTTTTTAAGGGATGATGCAGGTTCCGACGTCCCAACTATTTCGAGGAATGCCAAGCCAAGAGCAAGTAATTATCCCCGCGCCAGTATTGCTAACCTTAACAAGCAAGCTGGCGCCGCCGGCACAGGTTACGTCTATAGAGCCAGTTCCGTCCGGAAGCGATTTTTCGATGATATTGCAATCTCGCTTAATATCGACAGACTGACCACAGAGTTCACTCAGCCCATTGGCAATACGCTCTGTGTTTATAATAGAGCAAGACGTGGCATTACATTCGCGCTCATCGATCATAACGTACAAAAGCGGCCAAGTTGAAATCGTCGTAAGTTCGTTTTTCGTCGATGTCACGTCCTTCGTACATTGATAGCCTAGCGCAAAAGCAAAATTTCCAGCACAAAGAAAAAACAAAACGACTAATGCCTTCATACATCCTCCAATAAGTTCTGGTAAAATTAGGTCACAAGGCCCTTGTCAGGTCAATGGCTGTCTTAGTTATGACAGCATTAACTAAAGATACTTTCGACAAACTCTGGAGACGAAAAAGTCCGAAGATCCTGAATACGCTCACCCACACCGATAAATTTAACCGGAATTTGCAGATCGTTGGCAATCCCCACAGCCACCCCTCCTTTTGCGGTACCATCCATTTTTGTGAGAATGGCTCCCGTCAAAGAAAGTGCATTATTATATTCTTTTGCTTGAATAAGTGCATTCTGACCAGAATTCGCATCGAGCACGATGATCACTTCATGTGGGGCCTCTGCAATCACTTTCGCCATCACACGCTTCATTTTCTTGAGCTCTTCCATAAGGTTCGCCTGAGTGTGCAAACGTCCTGCGGTGTCGATGATTACGATATCGTAATTCTGGCCTTTCGCTTTGGCGACAGCGTCGTAGATAACAGCACTGGGATCCGTGACTCCTTCGGGAGAAAAAATCTCTACCTGAGCTCTGTCCGTCCAAACTTTCAATTGCCCACCAGCTGCGGCTCGAAAGGTATCGCCGGCGGCAACTAAAACTCGCTTCCCTTGGCTTGCAAATTGAGCGGATAGTTTTCCGATCGTCGTGGTTTTGCCAGCGCCATTTACGCCCACAATCATAAGAACCGTTGGCCCTTCGCTCGCAAACTTCAGCTGACTGCCTGCCACCTGAGAAAAGACCTCTTGCATTTCTTTTTTAAGAACTTCGCGAACTCTGTTGAGATCCGCTTTTTCTTTGCGGTTCAAATCCTCAAGGGCACCCATCAGCTTTTGCACCGTCTGCGGCCCCAGATCACTCGTGTACAGAACCTCTTCTATTTGTTCGAGATGCGAAGAAGCATCGTCACCAGCTGAAAATAAAGATTTTATTCTTCCGAATATATTTTCTTCGGTTTTACTTAACGCACTCTTAAGATCGACCTCGCCGTCGGGGGCTGTTAGCTGAATCTCTTCACGTTCGGGCACGCCCTGTCCTTTAAGAACTCGGTACCACAAATACGCAAAAACGAGGGTAAAAACGCCCCCCGCCGATGCAAAAGCATAAACTGTGTAATCAGGACTCCAAATCATAACTCACCTACCATTACTTTTGCGCACCGCATGCCCAAAAGGTACGGCGTACCTTAAAGGCCAACGGAGACCATGGTTGAGACTCCGCGCTCTTGCATGGTGACGCCGTAAAGCTTTCCGGCGACTTCCATGGTGTGCTTGTTGTGGGTGACGACGATGATCTGAGATCGCTTCGCCATTTCTCGCACGAGATCGTTAAAGCGGAAAACGTTGGCATCATCAAGTGGAGCATCAACCTCATCCAGCAAGCAGTAAGGGCTTGGCTTGACCAAGAAAATAGAGAAAACCAGAGCCACGGCCGTGAGAGCTTTCTCTCCACCCGACATCAAAGAGACATTCTGCATCTTTTTACCCGGAGGCTTCGCGATGATTTCAATCCCCATTTCGCCCTTTTCAACATCCTCGTGCAACTCCAACTTCGCTTCACCGCCACCAAACAAGACTGGGAATACGCGGGTAAAACGATCATTGACCAAATCAAAGGTTTCTTTAAAGCGCTTTGAACAAATGCGATTGATTCGATCAATTACCTTCCGAAGCTGCTCTTTAGCCTCAGTCAAATCCGCATGCTGCTTAGTTAAAAACTCGTAGCGTTGAGCCGTCTCTTCGTACTCTTCGATCGCGGACAAGTTGACTTCACCAATTTTAGAAATCTTCTCGCGAAGATCCTTGAGCTGGAGCTCGGCCTCAACCAGGTCTCCCTCTCGGCCTTGATATTTTTCTACTACGTCGGCAAGAATCAGCATGTAACGCTCGCGGATCTGATCCACCAGGTACTGCTCTTTCATGCGGGCTTGTTCAAGCTTCAGTTGCGCCTCATTCATGCGAGATTGTCTCTCGTTGCGGGCCCTTTGCGAACTCGAGAGCTCGTCCCCTAATTCTTGAATTTTTGCTGCCATCTGCTCGTAAGTGTCTTTTTCGACCGACAGACGCGCCTTAAGATCTTCGACTTCACGAATCTTACGCTCAAACTCGATCTTCTTCTCTTCAAGAGTCATTTGACTTTCTGTCATCTGACTTGAATACATCTGCGACTCTTCACTCATACGAGATAGCTGAGCATCTAGTTCGCCAAGAGACTTATTCACCATTTCTAACTGGCGCAAAACTCCGTTGTATTCTTGAGTTTTAGAAACCGAACGAACCTGAAGATCCCGAACGTTGTTCTGCAAACCATCGAAACCGAGACGGGTGCTTGTTAGCTCTTCATTAAGAGTTGCCACTTCGCTCTCAAGAGTTTGCTTTTTAGTGCGAGCCTCTTCGAGGTTAACCATCATTTCCTGCAAACGAATCTCTTGCTGTTGAACTTGCTCTGAAATTTTGCGCAGTTCGCGCTCTTGGCGCTCGACTGCGTATTGAGCATTTTGCAGTTCGTTTTCAGAACGCTCTAAATCTTTGCGAAGCTCAGTGACTTTGATTTCTTGTTCAATTTTGCGTTTTTGCGCGCCTTCAAAGTCATTTACAACATTGGCCAGCTGCTCTTCGATTTTCTTTAAAGACTGCTGGGCCAGAGCAAGCTTGCCCGCCCACTCGTTTTTCTTTTCTGTGAGTTCTTTGATCTCACGACGACGTTTTAACACGCCAGAATCCGCAGACTCTACCGAACCACCAGTCAAAACCCCATCTGCCGACAGAGTGTCTCCGTCTGCCGTCACAAAAGTCCAACCCTCGTATTTAGCACGAAGATTAAGAGCCGTGCGAATCGAATCCACAATCGCCACACCATCAAGCAAGTAGGACACGGTGTTTTTATATTTTTCATTAGAACTGACAACATCCTTAAGGATGGCTTTGACACCGCTCTCTTGGTTTGGCGCCACCGCAAAAGCCTTAGCGCCCGTCTCGCTCGCGGACATAAAGCTGGATCGTCCAGACTTAGCCTCTTTCAAATGATCGACAGCCTCGATCGCCTGATTGCTATCGCTCGACAAAAGCAGTTGCAAGCGAGATCCCAAAGCCGCTTCCATCGCCACTTCGTATTCGCTCGGAACCTCAACCACCTCAGAAACGGGTTGAAACACGACAGAGCCGTCCGCAGTGACCTCTTGATAGCGAGATTTCTGCCAAAGCATGACGTTTTTAACGCCCTCTTGAAACCCCTCAAAATTTGAGTGCAAATTCTCAAGACCGTAGAGACGAGAAGTCACCTCATTGAGATGATCTTTAAACTCTTCAACTTCTAATTTTTTTGTCGCTGCTTGTTCAGTGAGAATTCTTTTGTTCGCCTCAAAAGATTCAAAGTCATTGGCCAAATCGAGCTGCATTTGCCGCTCTTTTTCAAGCTCGTTGAAGACTTTGCGACGACGCCCCTCAAACTCCACATGCTTTTCGCGCAGTTCATTCACAACCAGTTGTTCATTGTTTTCACGGTCTTTTAAGTCGGCGATCGTCGCCTGAAGTGAATTGACCCGGGCATCAAGCGAAGACTCTGTCTGTCCGACAGCGAACAGTTCTCGACGCTTAGATGTTAACTCTTCATCCACATCTGAAATTCGTGACTGCGAGTTTTGAAAAATTTCGTTTTTTTCGTTGTACTGAAGAGTTAGGGTCTCAGACTCTTCTTTAAGAGCTTCCACCTGAGCGCCTAGCTGGGACTGATCTCTTTGCAAGAGCTCACGACGAGCTTCTTGTTCTTGCAAAATGTTCCCTGTCATCTGCTCATTCCGGCGAGCCTGTTCTATTTCAAAACGCAGCTCTTGAATTTCCATTTCTTTTTTCTGAGTCGTCGACTGAGCCTCAAAATACTGGGCCTGGACAACTTCGACGGATTTTTCTTTTTCTAAGATCTGGAGTTTGAGAGTCTCAAACTGCGCCTGCAGTGTCGAAACAGCACTCTCACCTTCGACCTCCATGCTCTGAGCCTCATCGAAAATGCGCTGAGCTTCGTCTGCCACTTGGCGCAAATCTCCGTACTGAATCGAAGCCAACCACAAATCCAAATCCTCAATCTGATTTTTAAGATTGCGGTAACGCTCGGCCCTTTGAGCCTGCCTTTGGAGAGAGTCAATCTGCCGCTTCAACTCGCCAATGATGTCCTGCAATCTCACTAGGTTCTGGTCTGTAGCCTGGAGCTTTCTTTGTGACTCCCGCTTACGAACTTTAAATTTTGTAATCCCCGCCGCCTCTTCAATCAAAGTGCGTCGTTCTTCGGGCTTGGCTGTGATAATTTTTCCGATCATGCCCTGAGCGATGATCGAGAAGCCTTTTGACCCAGCCCCGGTATCCATAAAAATTTCTTGCACATCTTTTAAACGAGAGGGCTCTTTGTTAACAAAGTACTCCCCTTCGCCATTTCTATGCAGGCGGCGAGTCACCATGACTTCAGAGTGTTTTATGTATTTCGCAGGAAAGGGTCCGCCATCATTTTCGAGGGTCAAAGAAACTTCGCACATTCCCAAGGGAGCATAACCATCAGCACCGGCAAAGATCACATCGGTCATAGTCGAGCCACGAAGATCCTTCGCCGACATCTCTCCCATAACCCACATCAGGGCATCAACGATATTTGATTTTCCACAGCCGTTAGGGCCGACAATCCCTGTGATTCCCGCATCGAAGTGAATCACTGTGCGATCTTTGAACGACTTAAAACCAATAAGTTCGATTTTTTTAATTCTCAATGTATTCCCCCAAGAAGGCACCTGACCTATGACAAAAAGCACGGCTTTAGTCTATAGGACCAAAGACCATTTAACTGTCGCTAGGGATCGGGGGCCTGTCAATAATTGCGTACTAAAGAACCCGCTAAAGCTGAAAACTTAAGCAGGCTCTGTCTTCGAATCTTGCGCCGCGTTGCAATTAGGAGTGCAACTTTTTTGTTAAGAGGGCCGCGCGAGCTGCTGCAAGCCTTGCAATGGGCACTCGGAAGGGAGAACAAGAAACGTAATCCAGTCCTACTGAGTGAAAGAATTCGATAGAATCTGGATCCCCACCATGCTCACCGCACACACCTACTTTGAGTTTAGGATGGGCTCGGCGTCCAAGCTCGGTTCCCATTTTTACCAACCCGCCAACACCCACTTTGTCGATGCTGACAAAAGGATCTTTAGCAAAAATGCCGGCCCCCACATAGCTTCCTAAGAAGCGACCTGCATCGTCACGAGATAGCCCCATCGTAGTTT
>JAMIQD010000069.1:0-2325 GCA_035914755.1 Pseudobdellovibrionaceae bacterium
CAGAGTCAGAAGCCAAAGTACAAGATTTGCGAGCAACAGTTTGTGAAAATTATTTTGAACAAAAGAGTTTTTGATAAAATCATGAATTTGATGGGTGGCTAGATTCACTTCATTGGAATTCGCAGCAATGCCAAGGCGAGTGTAAAACCAAGTGAGGGGGCGCAGGCTGGCAATGCGCTTTTGACGTTCCTGTAGGGTTACGGCATTTTCGGGCCCCGTACTCATCCACTGTAAGAGTTTTTTTAAACCGCCTTCAGAGATGCTTTCGTCAATTAAAGTCCATAGAGAGTGGGAACCCATCAGGCCAATGTCGCGAATCAGGGGATACTGCTCGGAGAGCTTGTTCGCCACTTCCCAGGGGCGACCCGAGGCGAGCCCGAGGCAACGGTTTTTTTGCCGTTCAGTGAAGGCTAGCAACCTTTTAATGTTTTCGATGTGGCGATGAATTTTACGAGTTCTGCCGACTAGATATAAAAAAATAAAAAAAGAAGAAATAAGAGGCAGGAGTTCCCAACGGGCTTGCGGTCTCATTGCAACCGGAAACATGCTCGCGAAAAAAAATAGGGCCGTGAACAGACGTCTATTTTGAGATCTCTCAAGGCGTCTCGCCCAAGAGGCGATCAAGCCTCGCAGTTTTTTTTCTCGTTTTTCGAGGAGGCTTGACTGATGAAGAGAAAGCTGAAGCGAAGTCCGAGTTTTCGACATAAGGTAAATCTTATGTCGAGGTCTCCGGGTTTATCAAGGTGATTTTGACGGTTGGAGGCTCATCTGTATCTGCTGGTTTGTTGTCGCGAACGTAAAGACTAAATCCCGCGGGCAGAGTGAAGCCGGCCTTGATCTTTTCGGGGAGCTCGGGGTTTGTTTCTTGCAACTCAGCAACGGCGAAGCCAAATTTTTTCGCAAAAGCACCGATAGCCACGCTTTTTGCGGTTGTGATCTTCGTGAGCCGCATAGATTCTGGGCGCTTCAACTCTGGAAAAAGTTCTGCAGAGTACATTTCTCCGCGAAGTGCAGCCATAAAGCAGGCGTAAAAATTCGATGAAGCAAACTGAAAGCTGCGTTCGTTATTCATGTCGATAATCTTTTGAAGATCGTTGGTTTTTAACTTACGGATGGCTTTTAATAAGCTGCCAGAGCCATGATTGTACGCGGTGACAGCTAAGGGCCAGGTCTTTAGAATATTTTTGTTTTGTTTGAGGATAAAGGCTGCGAAATTCGTGGACTTAAGGGGAGACTCTCGCTCGTCAATGTGAGCGCTGATCATAAGGCCTTTTTTGCCGATTCCGGGCATGATTTGCCAAGCACCTCGTGCGCCCACGCGGCTATGCGCTTCGATATTGAAGCTACTTTCAACCAAAGGCAGACGGACCAATTCTTTGGGAAGCCCCTTATTCTCGAAAATTTCTTCCATCATTGCGATAAAAGGAGCGCTGCGCACGAGCCCTTTTTCGAAGATATCTTTTTGGCCGAGTTGGATGCGTACCGACTTGATTGCTTCACGAATTACTTTTTTGCGAGAGCCAGGAATTAATTGGAGTTTTTCAAATACGCGGGCCTCTTCTGATGGCAAATCATCGTAGCTTGCGCGAACAGCAAGCATTTTTAGCGTGGCAATGACGGAGTCTTTTTTGCTAACTGAAAGGGTATCCGCATCGCGCCGATTCAGCCACTGAACTCGGTTTTGCGTAAAGAGGTCCGTCGTGTCAGCGATATCGAAAACCACCCATGGGTATTCTCGGTGATGAATGAGATATTTTTTTGAGTCATATTTTGAATAAACATCGAGCCAAAATGCCACCCGGTCTTTCATTCCCTCAGGAATGTCGAAGTCTTCAACAAGGCGATTTTGTTTGTCATCTAAGGCCATTTCTTGAGGAGAAAAAAGTGCTTCTGACTCAGCAACAGGTGGGCGCATAACCGGGGCGATCTCACTAAGGTGAGCATCGCTTTCGGGTAAAAAGGGAGGAAGTGTGAAGGCAAGCCCCAGCATCCCAAAGAACAGGATTGACGATAGAAATGTAAAAAAGCGATTTTTTATGAAGTTCATAGCTGCTATGTAAAGCAACTATGATGCCGAAGCCGCCGCAGCTCAGGAGCAATAGCGTGGCTTATAGAGGTTCTCAAGGTCAAATCAGGTCATTCTTCGGCGTTTTTTTAAAAATCTTACAGGACTCGCTTATTTATTAATCACTGATGCAAGACGCGTCATCGAGCTTGCTCTCGTGTTCTGACAGGGATATAACTTAAAGCTTCAAGGAGTTATATGGATCCCGATCCTGCCCCGAGCCTTTTGTTGACCCTGCTTTTTATCGCACTTGCACTCAT